>CAZRFT010000047.1:0-2945 GCA_964599255.1 uncultured Neptunicoccus sp.
TGCATTGTGGATCCAGCGTATCAACGCAGGCGTACGCGCGCATGACGAGGCACTGACCTATTCAAAGTTTATTAACGGTTTGAACAAAGCGGGCATCGAAGTGGACCGCAAGGTTCTGGCCGATCTAGCTGTGCATGAGCCAGCTGCTTTTGGAGCAATTGTCGATCAAGCCAAGGCAGCGCTCTAAAACAACTAAGACAGTTTTAAAAAGGGGCTTTGCCAAGGCTGGCAGGGCCCCTTTTTGTTTGCGATTTTGGGGTAATTTTAATATCCCGCGAAGGACGATAAAAAGGACGAAGCGATGGACAATTTGGACGCGCTCAAATCGAAATACTTAGAAGCCGTAAAAAACGCGGCGAGCGAAGATGTGCTGGAAGAATTGCGCGTAGCCGCTCTTGGCAAAAAAGGTGAGATTAGCCTTAAAATGCGGGAGCTTGGGGGCATGAGCGCGGAGGAACGTCAAGTCGCAGGCCCAGCGCTTAACGCCTTGAAAGACGAGATTAACTCGGCGCTTTTGGCCAAAAAATCAGCTCTGGCGGATGAAGCGCTTAACGCGCGCTTAGAAACGGAATGGATTGATGTTTCCTTGTCAGGACGTCCACAGCGTCAAGGCACGATCCACCCGATCAGCCAAGTAACCGAAGAAATTGTGTCGATCTTTTCCGCGCTTGGTTTTGCGGTTGCGGAAGGTCCGCAAATTGAAACGGATTACTATAATTTTGATGCCTTAAATATCGCGCCAGAGCATCCAGCGCGACAAGAGCACGATACGTTCTACATGCATCGTGACGAAGGGGATAATCGGCCCCCGCATGTTTTGCGGACCCATACTTCGCCTGTTCAAATTCGCTATATGGAAAAACATGGCGCTCCGTGCCGCATCATTGCGCCAGGTCGTGTATATCGCGCCGATTATGATCAGACCCACACACCAATGTTCCATCAGTACGAAGGACTTTGCATCGACAAAGATATCTCGATGGCGCATCTGAAGTGGACGTTGGAAGAATTCTGCCGCAGTTTTTTTGAAGTTGATGATATTCAGCTTCGTTTCCGTGCATCCCATTTCCCGTTTACGGAACCATCGGCAGAGGTCGATATCCAATGTTCCTGGGAAGGCGGACAGTTAAAAATTGGTGAAGGCGACGATTGGATGGAAATCCTTGGCTCTGGCATGGTGCATCCGAAAGTATTGTCGGCGGGCGGCGTTGATCCGAACGAATGGCAGGGTTTTGCCTTTGGCATGGGGATCGATCGATTAGCGATGCTTAAATACGGCATTCCAGATTTGCGTGCCTTCTTTGATAGCGATCTACGCTGGTTGAAACATTATGGATTCGCGGCGCTCGACATGCCGAGCTTGCATCGGGGGTTGAGCCAATGAAATTCACACTCTCTTGGTTAAAAGCCCACCTAGAAACGAATAGCTCGCTTGATGAAATTCTAGATGCACTCACCGATCTTGGTCTGGAAGTGGAGGAGGTCACAAATCCACTTGATCGCTTGTCCGATTTCACCGTTGGTTATGTCACCCATGCTGAAAAGCACCCGGATGCTGACAAGCTTCGCGTTTGCAAGGTGGACACCGATGAAGGCGAGCTGCAAATCATCTGTGGTGCACCCAATGCCCGCGATGGCATCCATGTCGTGGTCGCGAAACCCGGCGTCTATGTGCCTGGTATCGATACAACAATTGGCGTGGGTAAAATTCGCGGCGTCGAAAGTTATGGGATGATGTGCTCCGAACGAGAAATGGAACTCTCGGATGAACATGACGGTATTATCGAGTTAGCGGGTAAACCAGAAGTTGGTTCGAAATTTGTGGATTATTTGGCACAGAAGGATCCAGCGCGCGTTGACCCTGTCATTGAGATTGCAATCACGCCGAACCGACCCGATGCGCTTGGCGTTCGTGGTATCGCGCGTGACTTGGCCGCGCGCGGCTTGGGCACGCTGACGAATAGAGATATCGACCGACCAATCGAGGGAAGTTTCAAATCCGATCTGAACGTGACCATTGATGATGACACGCTTGATGGGTGCCCTGTATTCACTGGACGTTTGATCAAAGGTGTTAAAAACGGACCGTCGCCCAAATGGTTGCAAGACTTACTAAAAGCAATTGGCTTGCGCCCGATCAGCTTTCTGGTCGATGTAACGAACTACTTC
Organism: uncultured Neptunicoccus sp.; assembly: GCA_964599255.1. Taxonomy (GTDB): domain Bacteria; phylum Pseudomonadota; class Alphaproteobacteria; order Rhodobacterales; family Rhodobacteraceae; genus Amylibacter. Next base: position 2,170 of record CAZRFT010000047.1, read on the forward strand.
ACATATGATTTGAACCGACCGTTGCACGTGTTTGATGCGGATGTTGTCAATGGGAACCTTCGGGTTCACCGCGCGAAGGGTGGTGAAAAAATCACTGCTTTAGATGACAAAGAATATACCCTTGATGCGGGGATGATGGTCATTTCTGATGATAACGGCCCTGACTCAATTGCAGGCGTCATGGGCGGATCCCATTCTGGTTGTACGGATGAGACCGTGAACGTTTTTGTTGAAAGCGCCTATTGGGACCCGATCACAATTGCACAGACGGGGCGGAAACTAAAAATCAACTCTGATGCGCGTTATCGGTTTGAGCGTGGGGTTGATCCAAACTTCACCCCTGTTGGATTGGACCATGCGGTGCGAATGATATTGGACCATGCGGGTGGGGAAGCTTCCGAAATGGTTGTTGCGGGCGCTGTGCCTGATACCACGCGCAGCTACAAGCTTGATACCAAGCGGGTTGAAAGCCTGGTGGGCATGTCCATTCCGGCGGACGAACAGGTCGGCTATCTGACGGCCCTCGGGTTTGACGTGACGGGCGACGGCGACGTGTTGGACGCCGCCGTGCCATCCTGGCGCCGCGATGTTCAGGGAGAGGCCGATCTGGTCGAGGAGGTGGCGCGCATGGCGTCCCTGACCCGGCTGGAGCCGATCCTGACGCCGCTGCAATCCCGCGAACGGGCCGCGCGGCGGACCTGTGCGGCCCTGGGCTACAACGAATGCGTCACCTACAGTTTCATCGACCAGGCCTCTGCGGCATTGTTCGGTGGCGG
>CAZRFT010000048.1:0-3548 GCA_964599255.1 uncultured Neptunicoccus sp.
TTTCTGCCCCTCTATTAGATCAGCGAGGTAAGCGGCCCCATTCATTTGCACCGCGATGGGGGCGGTGATCTCGCCCAAGACACAGGCGCTTTCATCGTCTAAACCTTCAAGATTGCGTCCGCGGCTGGCCGCGTTTTTATAGATCGCGGTTGGATTGAATAGATCGGTGATCGCGGCGACAAGCGCCTCAAAATGCGCCTCTGCCCAAGCTGCGTTGGGCTGAACTGAGAAAACATCACCGAAGCGGTCAATGATAAGGCCCGGTAGATTATCCGCTTCTGCGTGGACCAGGCGGTAGAATGGCTGTGCATAGAGCTGGTCGCGAAGGGTGGCGGCAGTTTGAAGCCGCTTTGCAAACCACGCCTTGTCGATCACGGCATCAGTGGATTTATCCAAAAAGCGCGCGGTGATTTTTGAGTCTGCGTTAAAGGCGGCAATGCCCAAAGCCTCGCCCGATTTATCCGCGAGCGTAACAATGCTGCCCGCAGGGAGCTTTTTGGTGCGCCGATCCAACACAAGCTCGTCATTATAAACCCAAGGAAATCCCCGCATAAGACGCTGGGGTGTTTTATTAGGGCGGAATTTTACAATTGGGTAATATGACATGGGTTGGGCATTAGCTTGCTATGGCCCAAAAGAAAAGCGCCTCAAGGGGGAGGAATCTTGAAGCGCTTTTTTCGAGTGTGAATTCGGGGGAACTATGCTTTTTTAGTAACCGCAGATGGGAAGATGCGGAAATTACCAAAAACTTCAGAGAAGAATGAGTTCACGGCTTGTGCACGCAGAACAGATGCTTCGCGGTGCACTTCGAAATAATCAACGTGGCCATTGGCATCGATAACTTTGTTTAGGTCAAATTGTTGAGACATGGGAGGGTATCCTTTTGTTTAGGGTTGAAAAGGATATAGGGGCTTGGGCTGAATTTTACGTCAGATGATTTGGTATTTCCGGTATGCGTCTGACGCATAAGGCAGCGAAAAAGCCAAGGCGCGAACGCCTTAGCTTTGATTTTAGAAAAACTTGATTTCGGCTTCTTTCGCCGTGGTGGTTTCAAACCACTGCGCGATGTAATTCCCAACGGAGCGGAAGCAGATAAGGTACGCCTCTTCCTCGCTTGTCAGCCAAAGGGCGACGGGAAGTTGTCCCAGCCGCGTGCGCCGCATTTCACCTTTGGGCAGGCTTGCGGGACGCATGTCCGCAGGCACACCTTTGGCAAGCACGTTGCGAATGCCTTTGCCCGCAAGGTGGAAGACTTGACGGGCATCAGACACATTCACGGCCATGGAATGCGTGCCTTTGAGCGCCTTATCGAGTTTCGCAACCATAGCGTCCGCTTCTGCGTAGTCACAAAGAAGGAAAAGCTCATCCGGTGACATCCACGCCACGGCGCCTTTCTTGCCCATAACCACACCGCGCTGTGTGGGCATTTTTGTACCCGTGACAGATTTAACGGCGGCGGCGATTTTTGGTGAGCTTAGATTGCCGCGCAATGTGATCATGCCAGTGAGCCCAGGATCGCTGACGGTGATGATACCTTTGGTGCTGGCCCCATTGATAGCCGTGACTGCATTAGACATTTTGACGCTCCCCTTCAGGATCCAAGAACACGGGATCGCAGATTTCTGCTTTGATCCGACGCCCGTCCACACGTTGGAATTCAATCACTTCGCCCATACGTTCTGGGCCGCCTTCGACCAGAGCCATCGCGATCGAACGATCGAGTGTCGGTGAAAAGTAAGTCGATGTAACCCGCCCAAACATATTAATGATGCCATCTTTGCGCGGCACGCCGTCTGTGGCGTAAGCCCCATCGGGGATGACAACCTTGGGATCGAGGGTTTTAACCCCGACTAAGCGCCAACGTTTGGGGTTGGTCAGGAAGGTGCGCTCTTGGGCGCGTTTGCCCAAGAAGTCGTCCTTCTTCTTTGAAATGGCCCAGCTAAGGCCGAGGTCTTGCGGGATGACCGTACCATCGGTTTCATCCCCGATCATGATGAAGCCTTTTTCAGCGCGCATCACGTGCAGACATTCGGTGCCATAAGGTTGAATGCCGAATTCTTTTCCCGCTTCCATGCACATATCCCAAAAGGCTTGACCTTGGGAGGCGGGCACGGCGATTTCGTAAGAAAGCTCGCCCGAGAAAGAGATGCGGTAGGGGCGCGCCTTGATGCCACCTAGCTCACCATCTTTGAAGGCCATAAATGGCAGCGCTTCTGCGGAAACATCCATGCCACCGAGTTTTTCAAGGAGCTTCCGTGCATTTGGCCCCACGACTGCAATCTGGGCATATTGTTCGGTAACATTGGCTGTATAGACCTTCATGTCCCACCATTCGGTTTGAAGCCATTCCTCCATCCACGCATGGATGCGATCAGAGCCTCCTGAAGTGGTGTGGCAGAGGAAGGTTTCTTCGTCGATGCGTGCGACCACGCCGTCGTCAGATAGGAAGCCGTTTTCGTTACACATCAATCCGTAACGGCAGTGACCAGGTTTCAAGGTCGACATCATGTTGGTGTACATCAGGTCGAGGAATTTACCGGCGTCTTTGCCTTTGACGATAATCTTACCCAAGGTGGAGGCATCGAGCAGGCCGACATTCTGACGTGTGTTGAGGATTTCGCGGGTCACCGCATCCTCGACGCTTTCGCCATCCTGCATGTAGCAATATGGACGACGCCAGTCGGCGACGGGCTCCCAGAAGCCGCCATTCGCATCGATCCAACCATGGATCGGGGATTGGCGGACGGGTTTAAAGAGTGGTCCCCGTTGGTCGCCAGCAATCGCCGCCATCGAGATGGGGTGATAAGGCGGGCGGAATGTGGTTGTGCCCACGGCAGGAATATCTGCGCCAAGGCTGTCAGCAAGGATTGCAAGCCCGTTGATGTTAGAGAGTTTCCCCTGATCGGTTGCCATGCCAAGCGTAGTATAGCGTTTGGTATGTTCGACACTTTCATAGCCCTCGCGTGCGGCGAGACGGACATCGGAGAGTTTCACATCGTTTTGATAATCGAGCCATGATTTCATTTCATGACCCAGATCCGCCTGTGCGGGCATTTTCCACACAGGTGCAATAGGGGCTGCTGCATGGCGCTTCGCGGAGGGTGCGGCCGCGTCAGAGGGGGCTTTGCCCCCCGCTTCCTTAACCGCGCTTTTGGCGGTGCCAAAAGCATCTTTTACCACATCTGCCAGATCCAGATAGCCATTGGCAGTTCCGATGATTTGGACCATGGCTTGGCCAGTGTCACCCGTCGGTGGGCGTTTTGGATCGGGGCGGAAGAAAGCCTGTTTGTCATCCCAATTGAGCTTGCCACCGCAATGCGACCAAAGATGCACGACAGGTGACCAGCCACCAGACATGGCGATGCAGTCACATCTTACTTCTTCGCCGTTCCAGCCAGTGCCGTCTTGGTTGCAGATGATCGCACCTTTGACGGATTTTTTACCTTTTGCCTCGAGCAAGCCTTTGCCCAAGTGACATGCAATGCCTACGGCCTTTGCGGCATCTGTCAACGCGCCACCTTCGGGGCGGACATCGACTACAGTGGCCT
>CAZRFT010000049.1:0-1910 GCA_964599255.1 uncultured Neptunicoccus sp.
TGATCGAGCGCGGCGCCCTAGTTCCGATCGCATTTGAGGATCCTCCAGGACCGTGCGGATTTCCGTAGCCAGCGCGTTTGTGTCAAAGAAGTCGACCAATCGGCCTGTTTCGCCCTGTGCGATCACTTCGCGCACCGGCGCTGTGTCACTTGCCACAATGGCGGCCCCGCAGGACATGGCTTCAAGCAAAGACCAGCTGAGCACGAAGGGATAGGTCAAATAGACATGTGTTGTGGACACCTGCAGCAATGAAAGAAAGCGATCATAGGGGAGTTTGCCCAAAAACTGCACCCGCGCCCAATCCGCGTCGGGGATCTGCGGGCGCACTTCTTCGGTAAAAATCGCCTTCCACGTTCGCCCATCAGGCGCCGCTGGACCGTAAGACTGCTCTTCTCCGCCGACAATCAGCACATGCGCGTCAGGCGACTCGCGTAGAATCTGTGGCAAAGCCCGCATGAAGACATGAAACCCCCGATAGGGTTCCAGATTGCGGTTCACAAAGGTGATGACCTGATCATCGCGGGTCACCTGCCCTCCGTCCGGCAAGTCAAAGACCACGTCAGGGTTCGGCTTTGCCACCTCAGTATCGATTCCATCGTGAATCACCGAAATCCGGTCGCGGAACGCCTTGGGAAAACTTGAGGCCTGAAAGTCCGTGGGACAGATGCCCATATCGCCGAGCGGTAGGTGCAGGTGATTGTTCACATTCTTCATGCGAATCCTCTGGGCGGCCATCGCATCATCGGGCCGGGTAAATTCCGGATCAAATCCGGAATCCGCCGCATTCGCCTGATAGAACAGCTCATAGTAAAGCCCGATGCGCGCCTCAGGCCAGATATCGCGCAGAAACAACGATTCTCCCCATCCCGGGTGCGCCACAATCACATCCGGCGTGAATCCCGAGTTCCTAAGCTTTATCGCGGCCATCATACAGGCCTCACCGCGATGGAGCTTGGTATTCAGATCAACCAACCAAGGATGCACCCCATCCCCCGGTTTGCGGGTGATTTGATAAGGCAGGATCCGTACACCCTTCCAATCCGTCGGCTTTTTCACGCGCAGGGTCAGGGCAACACAATTGTCCCCACGGGCGGCCAAGGCGGGGGCGAGATTCTTAAACTGGCCGGGAAAATTCTGATGGATGAATAGAATGTTCATAAAAATTCCTGCTCGGCCTACGCGCTTTATCGCTTTTCTCCCTTATAGAATCGTGAACCTCGCCCCCAAAGCCCCAATTTTCACGCAAAGCGCTGGACCATGGCATCCGCCTCGCCTATCACCTTCGCGACCATGACTTACGGCCCAAAGGGCCAGACGAGATGAAAGGGAATTTCGGCATGACGCGCTACACCCCCGCCGAGATCGAAGCAAAGTGGCAAGAGGCTTGGGAAAAGGCTTCGGTCTTTAAAGCTGAACGCGATCCAACAAAGCCAAAATATTACGTGCTGGAAATGTTCCCGTATCCGTCGGGCAAGCTGCATATGGGTCACGTGCGCAACTACACCATGGGCGATGTGATCGCGCGCTATAAGATGAGCACGGGCCACAATGTGCTGCACCCGATGGGCTTTGACGCTTTTGGCATGCCGGCTGAAAACGCCGCGATGGCCTCGGGCGGTCACCCCAAGGATTGGACCTATTCCAACATCGACACGATGGTCGACCAGATGAAACCTTTGGGCCTTTCGCTCGATTGGTCCCGGATGTTTGCCACCTGTGACGTCGAGTATTACGGCCAGCAGCAGGCGCTGTTCCTCGATATGCTTGAAAAAGGTCTGGTCTATCGCAAGAACGCAGTAGTGAACTGGGATCCGGTCGATATGACCGTTCTGGCAAACGAGCAGGTCGAAAACGGTCGTGGCTGGCGCTCTGGCGCTTTGGTCGAACGGCGCGAGCTAACGCAGTGGTTC
>CAZRFT010000050.1:0-2867 GCA_964599255.1 uncultured Neptunicoccus sp.
GAGCTCGAAAAAATACATACTGATCGGAACCAAAATGGCAATCTCTGTTGGCGATAAACTCCCAAATACACAATTTCTTGTTATGCAGGATGGCATCGCCAGCCCGCTTGAATTTGAGGAGATTTCAAAGGGGCGAAAGATCATTCTTTTCGGCCTTCCAGGAGCATATACGGGAACCTGTTCCACAAAACACGTTCCAAGTTTCATTGCAGCAGCAGACGATATTCGCGCCAAAGGTGTGGAAGGAATTTATTGTCTTTCGGTTAATGATCCATACGTGACGGATAAATGGGAAAAAGAAATGCGCGCTGATCGGGCAGGGATCACAATGATTGCTGATCCAGCCGCAGAATTTACCAAAGCAATTGGTATGGCCTTTACCGCACCTATGGTGGGATTTTACGACCGCTGCACGCGTTTTGCAGCGATTGTTGAAGATGGGGTTGTAACAGCGGTTAGCGTTGAAGAGATGCGCGGGGTTTGCGATCTAACTTCTGGTTCGGCGATATTAGAAAAGCTGTAAACTAGCTACTTGCAAAGCGGTCCATACGTTCTGCGAGCTTTTTGTCCAAATCGGTTAGTGCGTTTACGCTATGGGTGGTCAATTTGACCTCAACGGTTGCGTAGACATTGGACCATTCAGGGTGATGGTTGAGCGCCTCTGCCTCAAAAGCGATGCGTGTCATCCAAGCCATCGCTGTTTTGAACGATTTGAATTTGTAGGTTTTTGAAATGGCAGTGGCCGTTTCATTAAGTGTCCAGCCATTTGCCAAAAGTACAACCAATTCAGATTTCGGATCACTTATGGGCTCGCGTTTATTCATCGATATATCCTTGTTCAACTTTGAAGGGGCCGTATTGCGTCATAATTTCAATCTCTTCTGATACGGCTTCTCTTTCATGGGTTAGATATTTTTCAATCGCTTGTTCGAATTCTGGCACGGGGAAATAGTGCAAGCTGTAAACTGGGCTGGGCATATAGCCGCGGGCGAGTTTATGCGCACCTTGGGCGCCAGCCTCCACTCGTGCAAGATTATGTTCAATCGCATAGTCGATGGCTTGATAGTAGCAGAGCTCAAAATGCAGGCTGTCGTGAAGTTCGGTGCATCCCCAATAGCGCCCATAGAGGCAATCCGCCCCGATAAAATTCAGCGCTCCTGCAATATAGTCGCCATCGCGTTCGCATAGTATTAAGAGGATATCATCCGCCATCGTTTCATGGGCAATGTCAAAGAATTGGCGCGTCAAATAGGGCGAGCCCCATTTCCGCATGCCCGTATCCATATAGAATTCAAAAAAGGCATCCCAATGTTCGGGCTGGATATCGTCGCCGGTTAATTGAACGATCCGGCCTGCTTCTGACGCTCGCTTGCGCTCTTTGCGGATGTTTTTGCGTTTGCGGGCGCTTAGATCGGCAAGAAACGTGTCGAAGTGATCATAAGATTTGTTGAACCAATGGAATTGTTGATTTGTGCGTTGCAAGAGGCCGTGGTCCTTGCCCCAGTCAAATTCCTCTTCCGTACAGAATGTGATGTGCAGGCTGGACCATTCTTGCTGCAGGGTCACAGATTTTGCGGCGGCCAATAGGCCTTCTCTGATATCCGCACGACCTTCGACGTGAAGGAAGCGTTGGCCTGTTGCGGGTGTGAAGGGGGCTGCGACTTGATATTTTGGATAATACTGCCCGCCTGCATTTTCATAGGCATGCGACCAATTGTGATCAAAGATATATTCGCCCTGACTGTGGGTTTTTGCAAAAGCGGGCAGGGCGCCGATCAAACGGTCGCCTTCATGAGCTAGAATATATTGTGGGTGCCAGCCTGTGCCTTTGCCAACGGAACCGCTTTCTTCGAGTGCTGATAGAAAACGATGGGTTGTAAATGGATCAAGGGGGCGTTCGCCTTTTGGGATGCGGCCCAAGGCATCCCATTCGTCAGGATGGATTTGAGAGATTGTGTTTGTGACCGAAAATCGTGTTTCGCTGCTCATGCAGGACTATAACCTTCAAAGGTGATGTTGTCAGCGATTTTGCGAACGGTATCTTCTTGGGCCTGACTGCGCACGGTCCAGCAAAATATTTTACCGCCCTTTGCTTTGACCTTGCCCACGGCATCAGAAGTTAGATCACCTGCATTATGCGAGATGAAACTAGCCCCAACCGCATCATAGTCGGGAATGCCTGCGAGTTCTTTGCGCCGGTCGCTGGGAACATCCGGCCAATCCGTTTCAGTGAATGGGTCGGTTACCAGCCCACGCGCGATTTCTGGCGCAAGCCCTGCGCAGCGTGCGATGATATGGGGATTGAAAGACATCAGAGCGACCGTGCCCTGATACCTGTCCAAAGCTGCGATTGTTGCAGCCTCGATTCCGCTTTCGGCGTTCCCTAATGCGCCATCCTGATCTTTGATTTCTATCAAAACAGGGATGCGACCGGCGACATGGGCCATAAAATCCGAAAGAAGCGGAATGGTTTTCTGCCCGCCTTTTAAAGGGATTTTTTGGAGATCTGATGCGGCGTAGTCCGCGACACGTCCCGTCCGCGCTGTTAGTCGATCCATATGCGCGTCGTGGAATACTATTGCTTGCCCATCAGCAGACAATTGAAGGTCGATTTCGACGGGTAATCCAGCCGCGACTGCGGCCTCTAAAGCCTCCCAAGAGTTTTCTGGCCGCCCAACGCGAATATCATGCAAGCAACGATGCGCGATGGGGGCATGAAGAAAAGGATCTAGCGGGCTCATTCGATTTCAAAGACACCTTCGATTTCGACGGCGACACCCAAAGGAAGGCTGGAAGAGCCAACCGCTGCGCGGGTATGACGGCCCGCATCTCCCAACGCTTCAACCATGAAGTCAGAGGCTCCGTTG
>CAZRFT010000051.1:0-3100 GCA_964599255.1 uncultured Neptunicoccus sp.
ATGTCATTGAAGGGCTGCTAGATGTGGATGGACCACTTCTAAATGAGATTTTGAAACCATGAGTATCTACAGAAAAGAGCTGTTCGAAATCCCCGAAGGCATGATCTATCTGGATGGCAATTCACTAGGGCCATTACCAAAAACAGCTATGTCACGGCTTCAAAAAACGGTCGAGCAAGAATGGGGCGAAGGACTTATCACCAGTTGGAACAAGGCTGGTTGGATGGCGCAGCCCTCACGTGTAGGCGATCAGCTTGGCCGTATCATCGGCGCTGCACAAGGCTCAGTGGTAGCAGGCGACACGCTGTCGATCAAAGTGTTTCAGGCTTTGGCTGCGGGGCTAGAGATGCGCCCAGATCGAAAGGTAATTCTCTCTGACAACGGCAACTTCCCGTCCGATCTCTATATGGCACAAGGCCTGACCAATATGTTGTCGGACAAAGAATTGCGCGTTGTGGACCCTGATGCAGCAGAGGACGCCATCACAGATGAAGTTGCGGTCGTCATGCTAACAGAGGTCGATTATCGCAGCAGTCGGCGCCACGACATGGCAAAAATCACAAAACGCGCACATGACAATGGCGTCGTGATGCTGTGGGATTTGGCGCATAGCGCAGGCGCCGTTGATCTGGATATAGAGGCTTCTGGTTGCGACTTGGCGGTCGGCTGCACCTATAAATACCTAAATGCCGGCCCTGGTGCGCCCGCATTTATTTATGTCCGTCCAGATCTTGCGGATAAAGTACGACCTGCGCTCTCTGGATGGCTTGGCCATGAGGCGCCCTTTAATTTTGAGGCAGACTACCGGCCGGCCCCCGCAATTGAGCGGATGCGCGTAGGAACACCCTCTGTCCTGCAAATGGCAGTCTTGGAAGAAGCACTGAACATGTGGGAGGACATTGATCCCACAGAATTACGTCGTGCTTCCATCGTACTTTCTGAACAATTCATCGAAGAAGTTGAGCGCAAGATACCCGAATTACAGCTAGCAAGCCCACGCGACCCAATACAACGCGGCAGTCATATCGCCTTTGCCCATCCAGACGGATACGCCGCGATGCAAGCCATGATAGCAGCAGGTGTGATCGGGGATTTTCGTGCGCCCGATAATATGCGGTTTGGCATCACGCCGCTCTATCTTGATGCCAACGACATCACAGAAGCGGTGATCCGAATGGCAAAGATTTTCCAAGAGAAAATCTATTTAATGCCAGAGTTTCAGAAACGCGCTAAAGTGACCTAGCTGCGCATCAACGCGAATTCGGGATCATAGGGACAGTTTGGCACAACAGTGGCGTTTACTAAGTCACCACATAAATCGAGCTTCATCTCCGTTCCATCACTCATGTATTCAGCATCAACAAATGCATAGGCTAGGTTTTTTCTGACGCGGAATCCATAGTCGCCCGAGGTGATCGTTCCAACAACTTTCTCACCATCCATAAGTGAACCGCCCCCATGCGCATGCATTTTAACGCTATCGATTTCCAAGGTGACGAGTTTTTTGGTAATACCTTTGTCACTGCGCGCCAGAAGCGCGTCGCGACCAATAAATTCGCCTTTTTGTAATTTTACAAAACGATCCAGCCCAGTTTCGAAGGGATCAAATTCTGTCAACAAATCAGATTTCCAATGTAAAAACCCCTTCTCCATACGCATGGATTCCACCGCGCGTGCCCCGAAAAGCTTCAGTCCATGCTTTTCGCCAGCTTCGCGAATGGTCTTATAGGCCGCGTAAAGCGAAGCATTGGGCACATGAATTTCATAGGCCAATTCACCGGAGAAACTGACGCCCATCACCGTCGCCGGCGCAAAGCCAATGAAAGTTTCGCGCACGGATAACCACGGAAACGCCTCTGCCGACCAATTACCGCGCGCTACCTCTGACAGGATGGCGCGCGACTTCGGTCCAGCAAGGACAAGAATTGTGTAGTCATTTGTCAGCGGTCGTAGCTGGACATCTTCGTCCTCTTCAACATGTGCCGATAACCAATCCATGTCATGATATTCCGAAGCGGCTGCAGAGCCGTACCAAACCCGCGACTCGCCGCGATCAGAAGCCGGTAGATTTGCCACCGTCGCTTCACCTTTGACCATGCCCTGATGATTCAAAAGATAGCCCAATCCCACGCGTCCATCGCGCTTAGTGACAGCGCCACAGAACATTCGATCCAAAAAGCTATGTCGATCCGTGCCGGTCACTTCGATGCGATTGAATCCATTCACTTCCGCCAAACCTACTCCATTTTGCACGGCATCAACTTCGGCTGCGACGATTTCGTGCGCTTCATCAAATCCAAACCCGTATGTCACATGAAAGTCTGGACTAGGTTTGAAATATTCGGCGCGCTCCCAGCCATTCACAACCGTGAACTCAGCACCTTCGGCTTCTAGTATTGGCGTCAATGGCGTAGTTTTTGCATATCGACCCGCGGGTCGATGTTCATTAGGAAAATGAAACCGGAATTCGTTTTGGTAGTCTTCAATCGCTTTAAGCGAGGTCATCTCGACATTTGCATGGCCGGTGAACCTACGCGGGTCAAGGCACCAAGTGTCATAATCCGCTTCGCCGTGCACGATTTGCTGCGCCAGCAGCCATCCATGTCCACCGCCTTCGCCAAGTCCAGCACGCAAGCCAATGATGCAAAACGCATTTCGCCTTCCTGGGATCGGACCAACCAATGGTGCGCCATCAATAGTGTAGGTAATAGGTCCGTTTACAACAGTCTTTATTCCTACTTCCATCAAAGCGGGCATTCGCGCAAAGGCGCCTTCCAAAACATCGGTGACGCGATCTAGATCATCAGGGCAAAGATCATTGGTGAAATTCGGATCAATCCCATTCATGCCCCAAGGTTTACAATCCTGCTCGTAGAACCCAACGAGCAGGCCGTCTTTTTCTTGGCGGGAGTAATAGTCGCTGATCGGGCAGCGCAAGAGCGGGATTCTATGGCCAGCCTCCCGTACAGCAGGAATGTCATCGGTAATGAAATATTGGTGCTCCATGGAGGCAACGGGATGATGAACACCCATCATCGCGCCCACTTCGTTCACGCGGTATCCACAGGCGTTCACCACAATATCGCAATCAATGTTTCCT
>CAZRFT010000052.1:0-3862 GCA_964599255.1 uncultured Neptunicoccus sp.
AACCGTTGATGGTCAAACCACGGCGCATTATATCGCCGAACAACTTGAAAAATTGGATGTCAAATTAAGCTCTTTGGCCCAAGGTGTACCGATAGGGGGCGAACTCGACTATCTTGACGATGGCACCATCGCAGCTGCACTCAATGCCAGAAAGTTCGTGAGCTAGTAACACTTCTTTGATCTAAACCACGTATAGAATCTATCAAGAATGCTCGCTTTCACGTGACAAACCCCTATTTCGGTAGTTGTTTGAGCGATAAAGATCACTTAGTATTCATAGCAGGCACTAAGAAAGGGTTCGTAAATGTCTAAAATTACACTAGCGTTAGCATCTGCTTCGGCGATTGCTTTGACGGGCTGTGTCGGGGGAATTGATAAAGCAACTTATGCCACCGAACCAGTTCAGGTAGAAACCGACAAGGGCATCGTTACCTGTCAGCTCTATCGTGAAGATCGCGTCATTTGGGATGAGGCGATTGATTTTCCAAAATCAATGACTCTCCAACAAGCTGACGCTGTTTGCCAAGATGAAGGTTACCGTCGCTTAGGCAAATAATAGCGCGAAACAAAAAATTTGGAATTCGGGCGCCATCGGGGATTTGCGCCCTTTTCAGTTTTGCGTTTCTTTTTCCAACCGTCGTTCGCGATATGTCATATAAAGGGTGGCGGCGATCACAATGCTTGCCCCAACCCACGTATTTATCCGCGGTATTTCATTGAACAACAGATAACCACCGATCGCGATAAAAATCAGACGCAAGTAAAAAATAGGTGCAAGCACCGCGGCCTCGGCAAATTTATAGGATTGGATATCAGCAAATTGGCGCAATAGCCCGGTGATGATAAGCACCCAAAGCCAAAACCAAACGGTAAAGCCTGTTGGCCATTCAAAAACAGGGATGGATGCTATGCCTGCAACGATCAACGTCATTGCGGTAGACGAGAATAGCGTTGAAAAGGTGCCATCTTTTTGGGCCAGGCCCCGCGACATCGCAAGTGCGGTACCAAAGAGCAGTGCGGCCGCGACAGCACTAAGCATCCCGATTTCAAGCTCAAAGCGGGGATCGATAATGATAACTGCGCCAATAAACCCAGACAAGATTGCCAAAACCCTGCGTATGCCGATTGTTTGGCCCAAAAAAATCACCGAAAATAAAGTGGCAAAAACAGGGGCCAACCCAAAAAGGACGGTTGCAGCGGCCAATTCTACTGTTGCCAAGGCGTAAAAGCCAAGGAGAGTGGATGTGCCGATTAAGACCCCGCGCACCATGTGGAGACGTGGGTTGGAAAAACTAAGTGACTGGCGCTGTTTTGGGACCAACAGAAAAATGGCCAGCAATATCGCAAAGCCCAACGTAAAGCGATGAAAGACAATCAAGCGCGTATCGATTTCTAAAGAAGCGCCGCGGACTGCAATGCTCATCGCACTTGCTGTCACAACCGCCATAAGCGCCCAAACCATGCCGCGCCAATTTTCAAAATTCTGAGTGGGTTTTGGCATTATTTGCCTTCCTTTATCCGCCCTTGATAGGCCAGAGTGACGAAAGGGAAAAGCGCATATTCCATATTGCTACGAACCTAGCGCCTAGCTAAGGATGGGCCATGCGATTTACCCCCGACAAACCGATGAAAATCGGCACGCGCCGATCACCGCTTGCGATGGCGCAGGCGCAAGAGACCGTGGATAGATTGGCAAACGCGACAGGGGCGGACAGAGATTGTTTTAAACTTGTCCCAATGTCGACCAAAGGTGATGAAATCACCGACCGCCCTCTTTCGGATATTGGAGGCAAAGGTCTTTTCACCGAAGAAATCGAAGGGGCCCTAAAATCGGGATCGCTCGATATCGCGGTTCATTCGATGAAGGATATGCCGGTCCTTTTGCCAAAGGGGCTTTGCATCGATTGCTTTTTACCCCGCGAGGATTCGCGCGACGCGTTCGTTAGCTTGAACTATCAATCGATCGCGGATCTTCCAAAGGGCGCAACAGTTGGTAGCTCATCCCTTCGCAGACGCGCGCAATTATTGGCCCGAAGGCCAGAATTACAAGTGGTTGAATTTCGCGGCAATGTTCAAACGCGCCTTCGCAAATTGGGGGAAGGCGTGGCAGACGCGACGTTTCTTGCCTGTGCTGGATTAAATCGGCTTGGCATTTCCGATCATATGACCCCCATTGAAATGGATGAAATCCTTCCTGCTATTGCTCAAGGCGTCATCGGGATTGAGCGTCGCGAAAATGATGCGGATGTTGCCGCCCTGTTAGAAAAAATTAATTGCAAGGCCGCGGCTGTCCAGATGGCTGCGGAACGCGCGTTTTTGGCAGGTCTAGATGGATCTTGCCAAACGCCAATTGCAGGCCACGCCGTTTTAAATGGAAACGAAATAACTCTAACGGGCGAAGTCATCCGGCCAGACGGTTCCGAGACGATCGCAAGCACTTTAACGGGCGCCACTGCCGATGCAGCAAAAATCGGAGCGGAACTTGCTAAAACCCTGCGAAAGCGCATGGGCGAAGGTTTTTTCTAAGTTTACAAATCAGATCAAGCAGGCCAGATAGGCGCGACGGTAAATATGCGGGCGTGGCGGAATCGGTAGACGCTGCGGACTTAAAATCCGTTTCCCATTTGGGAGTGGGGGTTCAAGTCCCCCCGCCCGCACCACAAAACATCATTAGATAAAAGATTATACCCATTATCTGATCCATGCATGAGATCCTGTCCCCAATTCTGACAGAATTGGGCAATTACGTTTTTATGCTGGAACTCACAAAATCTTCCAAAATCCTCTGACGGAGCTTCCAAAGACGATGGTCTTATTTAAATAACTCAAATTAAGTAGCGCTACTCAGACCCAGTCTATTTTGGATACGATTTCTCGAAGTAATACTAAAATAATGGGTTTTCTCGATTTTTGGAAAAAAAACGATCTTATTGTATTGCCTTGCATCAATTTGATATTAGCGAGATAGATGAATTGGTTGTTTCTTATTAGCCATTCCGCGCACGGTGCGCGGCCTTATGGGAGGAAATTAATGACCTTTATGCGTAACACTGCGCTGGGTGTCGCTTTGGCAGCTTCAACTGCCCTGACAGCCTATGCAGATTCTCTTACAATTGCGATCGTGAACAACGGTCACATGATCAACATGCAGAAAGTAGCTGAAGCCTACACTGCAGAAACTGGCGTCGAGCTAAACTGGGTATCTTTGGAAGAAGGCGTTCTTCGTGAGCAGGTAACGTCTGATACAGCCACCGGTGGTGGACAGTACGACATCATCAACATTGGTATGCAGGAAGCCCCAATTTGGGGTGCAGCGGGCTGGATCGAGCCTCTGAACTTTGGCGCTGACTACGACGTGGAAGACATTCTACCAGCGATGCGTGCTGGTTTGTCTCACGAAGGTACGCTTTATGCGGCACCATTCTATGGTGAGTCTTCAATGGTTATGTACCGCAAAGACTTGGCCGATGCTGCTGGCGTCACAATCAATGACAATGACAGCTGGTCTCGCGTGAAGCAGGCAGCAGCTGCAATGCATGACCCAGATAATGGCGTCTACGGTGCATGTTTGCGCGGTAAGCCAGGTTGGGGTGACAACATGGCATTCATCACAACTGTTGTGAACTCTTTCGGTGGTGCTTGGTTCGACGAAGAAGGTCGCCCACAGCTCGACTCCGCAATGTGGAACGAAGCCATCAACTTCTATGTTGATCTGCTTGGGAACTACGGCCCTCCAGGTTCTGAAGGTAACTCCTTCAACGAGATCCTCGCGCTCTACAATGAAGGTAAGTGCGGCATGTGGATCGACGCGACAATCGCCGCTTCCTTCTTGGAAGTAGACGGTGTTGCTTATGCTCAGTCA
>CAZRFT010000053.1:0-9764 GCA_964599255.1 uncultured Neptunicoccus sp.
GGTCGCTAGGACAGCTGCTAAGATTAGTTTTTTCATCAGTTTCCTCCCGATCTGATCGCGCAAAGAGTGCAAAATTGCATTACCGCGGGTCAAGCCTAACCTTGGGTCAAAACTGCTTTGCATTCAGGGTAAGCCTGCGATAGGGAGCCAATGCAATCTAGGAGTGACCGATGATCCTTTACCCTGCAATCGACCTTAAAGATGGCAATTGCGTTCGCCTTTACAAAGGCGAAATGGATCAAGCCACTGTTTTCAACGACAATCCCGCCGCCCAAGCGCAAGCCTTTGTCGATGCTGGCTGCGAATGGTTGCACCTTGTTGACTTGAATGGCGCATTCGCCGGTGAACCTGTGAATGCCGCACCCGTTGAAGAAATTTTGAAAACAGTGAATGTCCCTGCCCAGCTTGGGGGCGGCATTCGCGACTTAGCCACGATCGAGACTTGGTTAGAAAAAGGTCTCTCGCGCGTGATTTTGGGAACTGTTGCAGTGGAAAATCCAACGCTGGTTAAGGAAGCCGCGCGGAAATTCGAAGGCCATGTTGCTGTTGGCATTGACGCGCGCGGCGGCAAAGTTGCCACACGGGGGTGGGCAGAAGAAACCGATGTCGAGGTCACCGAACTGGCTCGTCAATTCGAAGACGCAGGTGTTGCAGCAATTATTTATACCGACATCAACCGTGATGGTGCCATGCAAGGTCCCAATGTCGAAGCCACGGCCGCCCTTGCAAATGCCGTTTCTATTCCCGTCATCGCCTCTGGCGGTGTGTCCTCGTTAGAAGATTTAAAAGCGCTCAAAGAAAGTGGTGCCGCACTAAACGGCGCCATTTCAGGCCGTGCCCTTTATGATGGGGCAATTGATCTAGCCGAAGCTATCTCACTGCTTCAAAGCTAGTCTTCCTCTTTATATTTCTTCATTTCCTTTTTCAGGCGATCAATTTCCTTTTTGAGCTCTTCGGCTTCTTCAAGCTTCTTCGCAAGCTCATCTTCGGTGTGCTTTTTCGCGATCTTTTCTGAGGTTTTTGTGGTTTTATCCAACTCTATATCATCGACTTTTGCAGGCACCTTTCTCGCCAATTCGCCTTGATCGATTTTTCCTTCTTCAGTGCATTTGACGATTGGAAATACCTGAACATAAGCGTGATGGGGTATCGAGACAACGAAGAGCGAATCCGCGGATGCGCCCTTCATCACCAATTTTACCCGAAGATATTCGACGACAACTTTGACAACACAATCGTAGTTTTTCCATCCCTTTAGGGACTTTTCGAGGTCCGCTTTTGAGATCTTTGCAATCCCAAATTTACTCCGCATAGCTTTGGCGAAATCGAGGTCTTCTTTTACGCCAATATGCGCCTTTAATTTATCAACAAATTTCCGAGAAATCGCTTTGCCGTTCTTTGTATTTGGCTTTGCGCCGCGCGTATATAGGCGTGGTGTAAAGACGATTGGGTCCTTAGGGGGATGTTTTCCAACCCATTGTTTAGTGGTACAATTCCAATAATAGGTGTGTGTGCGATCTTTCGTTGCAACAAAATGTTCAAAAGTGGCAAAGTCCTCTTTCGTCCACTCTCGTCGCGGTTCTTCCCACCATTCATCAAGTATTTCTGCGTCGAATTCGCCTGAACCAATCTTAATTTTCATCTTTCTTCCTCCGAGCTTAAGCTATTTCTCTTGCAACAATTCACTGTGCACGCCATATCGCCAGCATGCTAAAGACGCGCATAATACCCTGTTTAGACGTCAAAGAAGGCCGTGTGGTCAAGGGCGTGAACTTCGTCGATCTTATCGATGCAGGTGATCCAGTTGAAAGTGCGAAGGCCTATGATGCGGCTGGTGCCGATGAACTTTGCTTTCTCGACATCGCTGCCACACAAGAAAATCGCGGAACTATGTTTGATGTTGCACGGCGCACAGCCGAGCAATGTTTTATGCCACTAACAATTGGGGGTGGTGTCCGTACGGCCGATGATGTGCGCGCCCTTCTACTTGCCGGCGCAGATAAAGTTAGCTTTAATTCAGCCGCTGTTGCAAACCCTGATGTTGTTGCCGACAGCGCCAACCGCTTCGGGTCGCAATGTGTCGTCGTCGCAATTGATGCAAAAGGTGTTGCAGACGGCAGATGGGAAATATTTACCCATGGCGGCCGTCGCGAGACGGGTATTGATGCAATTGAATTTGCGAAGCTTGTGGAGTCCAAAGGAGCGGGTGAAATCTTGCTAACGTCTATGGATCGTGACGGCACCCGCGATGGGTATAATTTGCCCCTTACACGGGCAATTTCAGACGCCGTCAATATCCCCGTCATAGCATCTGGCGGTGTTGGCAATCTTCAACATCTTGTGGATGGGGTCGTGAAAGGCGGGGCGTCTGCGGTCCTTGCTGCTTCCATCTTCCATTTTGGTGACTTTACGATAAAAGAAGCGAAAGATTACATGGCCTCTCAAGGGGTCGCGGTTAGACCCTGAGGGAACGAGAATGCCGAATGTCCTTACCCGCCTTGCGCGAACCATCGAGAGCCGCAAAGGGGCGGATGAAAAAAAGTCCTATGCGGCAAAACTGTTCAAACGCGGCCCTAGTAAATGCGCAGAAAAATTCGGCGAAGAAGCCGTAGAGGCAATTATTGCTGCCGTTAAAAATGATCCAAAGAACTTAAAAGAAGAAGCGGCTGATGTGCTGTTCCATCTTCTTATCATGCTTAATGCACGCGGCGTCTCCTTTGAGGATGTTCTTGAAGAGCTAGAGCGCCGCGAAGGAAAATCAGGGATTGTTGAGAAACAAGAACGCAAGTCGTCGAAGAAGAAATAGCCGTCCCTTCGTCTATCGCATCCAAACATTTTGATTTTTTAAGCGCTTTCGAATGATCGCTTCATTCGCCGGTAAACCATCGGCAAATAAGCGGCGCGCCTTCTTGCCCTTATTTTGATATATGAGCTTTTTGAAGGGCTCATGATTTTTTAGGACCTTTTTGAGCCTATTCGGGGACACCAAATCTTCCATTTTGGCTAGCTCTTCGTCACTCTCTCGAGCATAAAAAAGGCTCATGGAACGATAGTGATGCGTCACCTCCCCATCCAATTTCGTGTTCACCGCATCATTCCGACCGCCGCCCAGACTATAAATCACCAGCGGAAGCGCCACTTGATCGAGCCAGGGTCGGAGTGTTTGCGCGGCAAGCGCGTCGCCGGAGTTGTGGTCAATCTCACGGGCATATTCCAAATAGCGTGCCCCGAACTCCTGCGGACAACGAAAATAGAAATACCCGGCATTGAAATATAGGTAACGCCGCCAATGAAGATCGGGCCAAGCTAGATCAAGGCTAGGCGCGAGGTCCAATCCAAACCGATCGTAAAGCGACGCCCAGATTTCCCCGATATTGGGGCCGTAGAGCGTTTTTTTTGGCCAGGTCGCTTCGACTTTTCTAGATGCTGTCGGCTTCTCGAAGTCAAAATCCACAGTCGCCAAAGAGGACTTGAAATATGTATCCGTATCAAAAAAGATAAACGGTTCATTTTTTGGCAGCACCTGCAAAGCTTCTATCTTATTCGCATTGGGATAGTCCTGACCCCACACCTCGTTTTCGAACGGAACGATTTCTACGTCGAGCTCTGCTAAAAGATCACGGACCCCTGGGTCTTGTGCCCTTGGATCTTCGTTCCAGCGATGATTGGGTTGAGGTTCTGCGAATATCAAACGACCATCAAAATCTGAGTTGCTCGCCCGAAAAGAAAGAGCAAACAGCAAGGCTTCATATTCCAATCGACCCTTTTGGATCACCGCAAAAATCGTCTTTGGATTTGCCATTCTGTCCAGATACTTTACTTCTAAGACAAGCATTAGCGGCTCAGCGGGAACAAGGAAAGGCCAATGCAGAAACCTTGCATCATCACAGTAGCGATTACGGGATCGCTACCACAAAAGTCTGACAACGCTGCCGTACCGATTTCAATAAATGAACAAATTGAAAGCACACATGCGGCTTTTGAAGCGGGTGCTCGAATTTGCCATGCCCACGTCCGTCTTGAAGATGGCACCCCAACCTCCGATCCAGCGCGATTTGCTGCCTTGAAGGAAGGTTTGGAAAAACATTGCCCCGAAATGATCTTGCAATTTTCAACTGGCGGCCGGTCAGGTGCAGGGAATGAACGCGGCGGGATGCTCCCAATTCGCCCGGAAATGGCCTCATTGACGGTTGGTTCTAACAATTTTCCAAGCCGCGTTTATGAAAATCCACCAGATTTGGTGGATTGGCTAGCGGCTAAGATGATGCGTCACAATATCCTGCCAGAAATTGAGGTTTTTGATTTAAGCCATCTGTTTCAAGCCGCAGCGATGGTTGCGGATGGACGGCTTCCGCAAAAACCCTATGTCCAATTTGTTATGGGAGTTAAGAATGCAATGCCCGTTGAACGCTCTGTTTTTGATTTTTATCGATCCACGCTTCACCGACTTCTTCCTGATGTGGAATGGTGCGCCGCTGGGATCGGCGCCGGGCAAATCATCCTCAATGAATGGTGCGTGGCCAATGGTGGCCATGCGCGCACAGGGCTGGAGGACAATATTCGTCTGGATCGCAAGACACTCGCTCCTTCAAACGCAGCCCTTGTTGAACGCGTTGTGCAACTTTGTGAAAAGCACGAAAGGCCCATTGCTAGCCCAGACGAAGCGCGAGAGATTTTGGGATTATAATTCTCGTTTAAAAAGATGTGGCTTGGTCGGGGAAGGCTATGTTATTTCCCCTACATGACTCTCAAGCATGAAAAACCAATGCATTACCAACCCCCGCCGCGGTTTCCTTTGACCGTCAAAATTACTGAAAAACTTCAAAGGAACAAAAAAAATGAAAAAACCTAACATCGTTGTCATTATGGCTGATCAGCTTGCCCCTCATTTCACAGGGGCGTACGGCCACAAAGTCGCAAATACACCCCATATGGATGCCCTCGCGGCGCGCGGGATGCGCTTTGATGCGGCCTATTGTAATTCGCCACTTTGCGCGCCTTCGCGTTTCGCTTTTATGTCGGGGCAGCTAATCAGCCGTATTGCCGCTTATGACAATGCATCTGAATTCAAAGCCACCGTGCCGACATTTGCCCATTATTTAAAGCAGCTGGGCTATCGAACATGCCTGTCTGGAAAAATGCATTTTGTCGGGCCAGATCAGATGCATGGATTTGAGGATCGGGTGACCACGGATATCTACCCCTCGGATTTTGCCTGGACCCCAGATTGGGAAGCCAATGATGAGCGGATCGATAAATGGTATCACAACATGCAAACCGTCAAAGAAAGCGGCGAGGCAGTTGCGACCTTCCAAACAGATTATGATGATGAGGTCGAATTCGCTGCCCGCCGTTGGATCATTGATCGTGGGCGGGATCGCGGCGCTGGCAGTGATGCTCCTTTCTGCATGGTCGCGAGCTTCATTCACCCCCATGACCCTTATGTGGCAAAGCCGGAATGGTGGAACCTATATTCGGATGATGAAATTGATTTGCCCGAGTATGATTTGAAACCAGAGGAACAAGACCCCTTCTCTCGACGGGTCATGGATGGGATCGAGGCGTCTTATACGCCACTCACCAAAGAGGAGGTCATTCGGGCGCGCCGCGCTTATCTGGCAAATGTCAGCTACTTTGACAGCAAAGTGGGCGCGATGGTCAAAGCCATCGAAGATATCGGCGAACTCGATAATACGATCTTCATCGTGACCGCCGATCATGGGGATATGCTGGGCGAACGTGGGCTGTGGTATAAGATGAATTTCTTTGAGCATTCCGCGCGTGTGCCATTGATTATGGCGGGCCCCGATATAAAATCTGGCTCTGCTTCAAACGCTTGTTCGCTTATTGATCTGCTTCCAACCTTTATCGATGCTGGTGGCGGGTCGCTTGATATGTTGGGTGAGCCCATTGACGGGCGCAGCCTAATGCCGCTTGCACGCGGGGAAGATGACCCCATTGACGAAGCGATTGGTGAATATTGTGCAGAAATGGCGTGGCATCCTGTTTTGATGATCCGACGGGGCGCTTTGAAATACATCCATTGCGATCCAGACCCGGCACAGCTTTACAACATCGCCGACGATCCGCTGGAAAAGGTGAATTTGGCGGGCAATCCAGCTTACGCAGATGAAGAAGCCGCTTTCGCAGCAGAAGTGGCCGAACGTTGGGACAGCGCCAAATTGCGTGAAGATATCATTCGCACACAGAAATCTCGTCGCGCGCTTCATGCAGCTATGGAAGCGGGCGCGTCAGAGCACTGGGATTACAATCCGCCTTCAGATGCAAGCCAACAATATGTGCGGAACCACATGGATTGGACAGTCGCGGCGGCGAAATACAGATATCCACCGCTGGAGGAATAATGGTAAACCAAGCAGGTTCACCGGGCAAAGCGCCCGGTGAATTTGAAATGATGCTGACGGGCGGCCACCCAAATTCCTTGGGACGAACAATTGAGGTTGTGGAGGTTGTGCTCGCCTCGCCTGATCGCTTTGAAGAGCTCTTCTCCTCTTATGGCAGCGCAGATGAAGTCGTACGCCTACGCGTTTCCAACGCGATGCGGCGTGTACAGTCTGAGAAACCAGACCTAATCATTCCTTACATCGATCGGTTAATCAATGAAATTGGCGTGCTTGATCAACCCTCCGCGCAGTGGACACTTCCCAAGCTCTTCGAAGGCGCTGAGAAAGAAATGAGCAAGGTTCAAAAATCCAAAGCCCTCGCGCTGGTCAAACGAAATCTCGCTGAACACAACGATTGGATTGTTTTGAACAATTCAATCGAATATCTCGCGCGATTAGCTGAAACCGACGCAAAGCTTCATGAATGGGTTGTTCCCCATCTCAAGCGCCTCGCATCCGACCCCCGAAAATCCGTATCCAAACGTGCGACCAAGTCGCTTGACAATTTGTAAAGGGAGCTTTGGAGAGCGGTGGCAGCTAAATGGCTCCGCTAGGACATTCGTAAGATCAAGAACACGAATGCCGATAGTGGTTTAGTCACCCTCGGCCACTCCTTGCTGGCGCGCTCGTGCTCGACGCGCACGATAGCTTGGCAAGAAGACCAAGAGGACAGCGACCACCAGCAATCCAAGCGTCATGGGACGATCAAAGATAAAGCCAATGCCATCGTAAAGCTGCATTGAACGCGAGAAGTTGTCCTCCAACATGCGGCCCAAGATAAAGCCGATCAAAAGTGGTGCCAGCGGGTAGTCGGCAAATTTGAGCGCCGTTGCCGCCACACCAAGCCCAACCAAAATCAGCAGCTCTGTGGCGTTATTCTGACCGATATAAGAGCCCATCATGGTGAAGAACAAAATGAACGGGATTAAATAATTCCGCGGAATTGCAAGAACCTTAGCGATATATGGGATCAATGGCAGGTTCAGGATCAACAAAACCAGATTCCCAATGTACATCGAAATGATCACCGCCCAGAAAATCTGCGGATCATCCAGCATCAAACGCGGACCCGGTGATACGTTAAGTGCGAGCAATGCACCCAGCAGAATTGCCGTGGTTCCCGATCCAGGGATGCCAAGCGTCAGCAGAGGCACGAAGGAGCCCGTGCAGGCCGCATTGTTTGCAGTTTCGGGTGCGGACAGACCTTTGATCGAACCTTTGCCGAATTCTTCCTGCTCTTCCTTGGTTGCAAGGTTGCGTTCCACGGCATAGCCCAAGAAGGACGCAATGGTCGCACCCGCGCCCGGCAAGACACCAATAAAAAAACCTTGCAAAGATTGCCGACCAATCACCGGTGTAATGCTTTTGGCTTCATCTTTGGTAATCCGAAGGCCCGTGATTTTGCCGTCGCCACCCTCGGTCTGCGCCGCGCGTGATGGCTTCAGTACAAGATACAATGCCTCAGGGAGAGCAAACATCGCCATGGCTAACGTGATGAAATTAAACCCAGACTGAAGGTCCATCACGCCATATGTAAAGCGCGGTAGGTTGAACAATGCCCCTTCGCCAACCGTCGCCATCATCAAACCTAAAAGTGTCATCAGCATGGCCTTGCCAACTTGTCCTGTTCCCGCAAATGCGGCGATTGCGGACAGGCCCAGAACCATCAGCGCGAAATATTCCGCCGAATGGAACAACAGGGCCACGGTGGACAGCATCGGCGCAAATACCATCAAAAGGATCGCACCAATCGTTCCACCAGCAAAGGAAGAGATTGCAGCAACGGTAAGCGCCTTACCAGCCAATCCTTTTCGGGCCATCGGGTAACCGTCAAAGCTGGTTGCGACCGTGCCCGCGACCCCTGGCGCGTTCAATAAAATGGAAGATGTGGAGCCACCAAAAATGGCCCCATAATAAACCCCAGCCAGCAGGATCAAAGCTGCGGATGGATCACCCAGCGAAATCGCAACGGGAATCATAATGGCGATAATCGACATCGGGCCAAGCCCAGGCAGCATTCCAATAAATGTACCAATCAAACAGCCTGCGATTACCATCATCAGATTGAATGGCGTAAAAGCGGTTGAAATCCCGATCCAGAGTCCCTCTAACATCTTTGCTTCCTCCTACAAAAATGCCGGCCACGGGCTAAGGAAGATGCCAAGAACTTCCTGAACCAGATACCAGACAAAACCGGTGGCAAGCAAAGCAACCGGTATCAATACGATAAATTTACGCTCGCCCAAAATCATTGAGCCACCGATGAGAAACAGTGATGTCGAAGGGATAAACCCAATCGGACGCAACAACAAAGCGTAGGCCACCATGGCAACCAACAGAATGATCGCCTGACCCACTTTATATTCGTGCAGTTTTCGATAATCGATATCTTTTGGCGTGTCGGAAGCCGTGTGCCCTTCAATGCCTAGCAGCACGATCAATGCTGTGATGGAAGCTAGAACAGAGAGCACTTTGGGAAATGAGCTTGGCCAGATTGGATTGTTTTTCATAAATGGGGCCATACCCGCATCCATCGTAAAGAACGCTGTATATCCGTAAATCAAACAGATCATCAGAATGATCAGCGCGATCCAGCGGTCAAGTGCCATGACAAGCCTCCGAAAGGTAAAAAAAATTTAAGGTAACATTAAAAGGGCCCCGCGTAAAACGCGAGGCCCGAGTTCGGTTTTAAAGGAAGCCGAGCTTCTTCATCAGGTCACCGATTACGCCTTCTTGCTCTTTCAAGAACGCTT
Source organism: uncultured Neptunicoccus sp. (assembly GCA_964599255.1). Classification (GTDB taxonomy): domain Bacteria; phylum Pseudomonadota; class Alphaproteobacteria; order Rhodobacterales; family Rhodobacteraceae; genus Amylibacter. The sequence continues at coordinate 9,158 of CAZRFT010000053.1, forward strand.
CGAAATCAGCTCCAGGATTGTGGATATTCACCCAACCATTGCGCGCACGAACAGCTTCCCATTCGGGTGTGTCGTACATTTTTGCAATCGCATCTTGGTACATTGCCAGCTTATCTTCTGGCAGGCCTGGTGCCGCGAAGAAGCCGCGCCAGTTGACAAAAGTTGTATCAATGCCTTGCTCTTTCATGGTCGGTGCATCACCGTATGCATCAACACGCTCGTCTGATGTCACACCGATGATTTTGACTTCACCAGCTTCGGCCAATGCCACCGCTTCAGAGAAGCCAGTAGAGAGGGCAGAGATTTCGCCCGATAGCAATGCGGCCATCGCGTTTCCACCTGCATCATATGGAATGTATTTCACAGCTGTTGGATCTTCGCCCGCTGCTTCCATCACCATTGCCGCAACCAGGTGGTCCATACCGCCAGGGACAGAGCCGCCGCCAACTGCCGTTGCACCCGGATCAGCTTTATATGCCGCCAATAGATCATCCATGGAGTTGATTGGGCTGTCTTTTCCAACAACAAGCGCTGCGTAGTCACCGATAGTGCCCGCAACCAAAGTCAGGTCAGAGAAGTTATATGGGAAAACGCCAGTAAGCGAGCG
>CAZRFT010000054.1:0-3880 GCA_964599255.1 uncultured Neptunicoccus sp.
CATTGGTTGAAGGCCCAAGGTTATCTACCTGACGCAGTACTGTGTTCGACGGCGGAACGTGCGGTGCAGACATGGGAGGGGATGGGCCTTGCGATGGAAAGCACAGCCGCGATAACTTATGAAACCGCCCTTTATCATGCCTCTGCCGATCAACTACTGGCCCAAATGCGCAAGATGGAGGCAGAAACCGTGATCCTTGTTGCGCATAATCCAGGAATTGGCGATTTCGCGGATCGGTTGGCCAAAAGCCGACACGATCATGAAGCGTTTTTTCGCTATCCCACATGTTCGACAACCGTATTCCAACTTGATATCCCAAACTGGTCCGAATTGCGTTTCGGGATCGGTGACATCCTCGCTTTTCAAATTCCAAGAGAGCTTTAATGACACAAAAATCTATCCTTATCACCGGGTGTTCATCCGGGATCGGCTATCATGCGGCCCATGCGTTGCACGCACGCGGCTGGCGCGTTTTTGCGACCTGTCGACAAGAGAAGGACTGCAAACGTTTGCGCGGTGAAGGTTTGGAAAGTTTCAAGCTTGATCTGGCATCCAAGGCCTCAATTTTAAAGGCTGCCAAGGAGGCGCTAAAAAGAACAGGCGGGACGATTGATGCGGTTTTTAATAATGGGGCATTCGCTGTTCCTGGGTTTGTTCAGGATCTTCCAATTGAGGGCTTGCGTGAGTTATTCGAGGTCAATTTCTTTGGCCAATTTGAGCTGATCCGAGCGTTGATGCCCGCAATGGAAGCGCAAGGCCACGGGCGAATTGTTAACTGCTCTTCGGTTTTGGGACTCGTCGCGATGCGCGGGAGGGGGGCATACATCTCTTCGAAATTTGCGATGGAAGGATTATCAGACACGTTGCGTATCGAGACGGCTGGGCGTCCCTTGGATATCGTTCTGATCGAGCCAGGCCCGATTACATCGCAAATTCGCCAGAATGCGAGAAAGCCTTTTGAAAAATGGATTGATTGGGAAAATTCGCCGCGCCGTAAGCTTTATGAAAAGGTGCTTATTCCGCGTCTGTACGAAAAAAACAAAGAACCAGACCCGTTTGAGCTTCCCCCGGATGCGGTCACAAAAAAGATAATTCATGCGCTTGAAAGCCGTCGCCCGCGTGCGCGTTACTATGTCACGACGCCCACCTATTTTATGGGTTTCTTTAAGCGTATTTTGCCAACGCGATGGTTGGATGCTCTGCTGATCCGTGTTTAGATTCCTATTCGCCTTTTGCAAAACATCGCGCTAAAACACCCCTGAAATCGGAGTTTGGTCCCCCATGGATATTTTTTACCTCGTCGTTGTTGTTTCGATCCTGTTGGTTCTTGTAATTTTGATGATCGGTCTGGGGTCCTTTACCAAGGGCGGAGAGTTCAATCGCAAATATGCCAATAAGATTATGCGATTGCGGATCATTGCCCAAGCGGTGGCTGTGATCTTGATTATTCTTTATGCGGTTATTCGGGGGACGTCTGGGTAATGGTAACGCTAAATAAAATCTATACCCGCACGGGCGATGATGGTGATACGGCACTAGGCAATGGCGCGCGTGTTGCAAAATATAGTGCGCGAGTTGATGCCTATGGCACTGTGGATGAGGCAAATGCCACGATTGGGCTTGCGCGCCGTCATGCAGCGGGCGAGATGAGTGATGGGTTGCTTCGCATCCAAAACGATATGTTTGATCTGGGCGCTGATCTGTGCCGCCCCGATATGTCCAAAGATGCCGATGCGGAATATGCACCCCTTCGCATGACCGAAGGGCAGGTGACCCGATTAGAGGCCGAAATTGACGCAATGAACGCCGGTTTGACGCCCTTGAAGAGCTTTATTTTGCCAGGTGGGAGTGAGTTATCGGCCCATCTTCACCTTTGTCGAACGGTCACGCGACGAGCCGAGCGGTTGGCGGTTGAACTTTCTTCGTCAGAGGAAGTGAATACGCATGCAATCAAGTACCTAAACCGTCTGTCTGACTGGTTTTTTGTGGCTGCGCGCGTGGCCAATGAAAACGGTACTGATGATGTTTTATGGGTGCCGGGCGCCAACAGATAGCCCCATTCGTTTGCCGATCTAACTTGACGTAAATGCGTCGTTTTTCGCCTTTCAAAGCCCCTACAAACCCGCTATTGCGCGGCCTAATTAGACGAAGTTTTCGGATAACTAGGAGAATCACGAAATGAAGGTATTGGTGCCTGTTAAGCGCGTGATCGACTATAACGTGAAAGTACGCGTGAAAGCGGATGGGAGCGGGGTTGATCTGGCGAATGTGAAAATGTCGATGAACCCATTCGACGAGATCGCAGTAGAAGAAGCGATCCGTTTAAAAGAAGCCGGAAAAGCCGAAGAAATCATCGCTGTTTCAATTGGTGTGAAACAAAACCAAGAAACATTGCGGACGGCTTTGGCAATGGGCGCTGACCGTGCGATCTTGATCGAAGCGGCGGACGATGTGCACACTGATATCGAACCTTTGGCGGTTGCAAAATTGCTGAAAGCCGTGGTTGACGAAGAAAAGCCAGGCTTGGTTCTTTGTGGTAAGCAAGCAATCGACAACGACATGAACGCAACAGGTCAGATGCTTTCTGCCCTTCTTGGTTGGTCACAAGCAACATTCGCCTCTGAGGTTGATATCGCGGGTGACAGCGCCACTGTGACACGCGAAGTTGATGGTGGTTTGCAAAAGATCAAAGTGAAAATGCCGGCGATCATCTCTGTTGATCTTCGTTTGAACGAGCCACGCTATGCCTCTCTTCCTAATATCATGAAGGCAAAGAAAAAGCCTTTGGATGAGAAGACGGCGGCAGATCTTGGAGTGGATGTAAGCCCACGCTTGGAAATCGTAAAAACATCTGAGCCAGAAGCACGCAAAGCGGGTGTGAAGGTTGCAGACGTGGCAGAGCTTGTCGCGAAACTTAAAGACGAAGCGGGGGTAATCTAATGGCTGTTCTTCTTCTTGCAGAAATTAACAATGGTGAGATTTCCATTGACCAAACCGCAAAAGCGCTGACGGCGGCTAAAGAGCTAGGTGATGTCACTGTGCTTTGTGCCTCTGCTGGTTGCGGTGGCGCGGCTGATGAAGCGGCGAAACTGGACGGTGTTGCCAAGGTGCTATGTGCAGATGATGCGATGTATGGCAATGCGTTGGCAGAACCTGTTGCAGACTTGGTTGTCTCGCTTGCAGGTGATTATGACCACGTTGTCGCCCCTGCAACTGCTTCGGCAAAAAACATTTTGCCGCGTGCGGCGGCACTGTCTGATGCAATGGTTATCTCTGACATCACTGGTGTTGTGGATGCCGATACGTTTGAGCGCCCTATCTACGCAGGTAACGCAATCCAAACTGTGAAATCAGCAGATGCAAAAAAATTCATCTCTGTGCGTACGGCTGGTTTCGACGCAGCAGGCGAAGGCGGTTCAGCATCTGTCGAAAAGATCAGTGCTGCGGGTAACCCTGGCCTGTCTGAATGGGTTGAAGATATGGTTCAAGCAAGCGATCGCCCAGAGCTAACCTCTGCGAAAATCGTGGTTTCCGGTGGTCGCGGCGTTGGCTCCGAAGAGAGCTTTGCAATTATCGAAGCTTTGGCAGACAAATTGAATGCAGCCGTGGGTGCTTCGCGTGCCGCGGTTGATTCAGGTTACGCACCAAATGACTGGCAAGTTGGTCAGACAGGTAAGGTGGTTGCACCTGATCTTTACATTGCTTGCGGGATCTCTGGTGCGATCCAGCACTTGGCTGGGATGAAGGATTCAAAAATCATTGTTGCCATCAACAAAGATGAAGAAGCGCCGATTTTCCAAGTTGCTGACTACGGCCTTGTTGCTGACCTCTTTGATGCGGTGCCTGCACTGACGGACGCACTGTAAGCATAAGCAAATAA
>CAZRFT010000055.1:0-7430 GCA_964599255.1 uncultured Neptunicoccus sp.
TCACCGCGAACGGTCAGTTGCGGGCACGGTATTTTCCGACGGAAAACCACGCTTTATCCAAATCAAGGGGATTAATATCGACGCGGAAATCGGTAGCCATATGCTCTATACTACCAACACTGACGTCCCGGGGATTATCGGCGCCTTGGGAAATACATTGGGATCGCATGGCGTTAATATCGCGAATTTCACACTTGGTCGTTCATCGGTGGGTGGGGATGCGATCGCGCTTCTTTACTTAGATGAAGATCCCAACGTCGAGGCGCTTCAAGCGCTTCGGAAAACTGGGCTTTTTGAAACCGTGGCAACACTTGAGTTTAATATTTAAAACGACTGGCCCCGTCCTTGGGCGGGGTCTATGCCGCGCTATACCCCATCCAAATTAACACCAACCCAAGCCCGATGCGGTAAATCACGTAAGGTGTAAAACTGATTGAGCGCAGGAAATGCATCATCAATTTTAGGGCGAGCAGACCGGCGGCGAAAGCGAACAATGCGGCCAGTGCGGCGGGGCCAAGTGCGGTCCAATTGCCTTCAACCACCGCCTTTGATCCGACCAATACTCCTGATGCTATGATTGTTGGGATAGACATGAGCATTGCTATTTTTGCACCCTCTTGGCGGCCATAACCGAGTGCTCGAGCACCTGTTATTGTCATGCCAGAGCGGGATGCGCCCGGTATCAAAGCGACAGCCTGCCAGAGGCCAAGTTTTATGGCGTCCGTAGTGTTCCAATCGGCTTGAGTTTTTTGCCGCGGGCCGCGTTGATCCATGATGTAAAGAAGGATCCCGAACAGGAGCATCGCCCAACCGATTACGGTGAGGTTGCGCATATGTTCAGCCCATCCCATCACCGCTACAATAAAGCCAAAGACGACGACAGGAATTGTTGCGAGGATCAGGAGGAGGGCGAGGCGTGAGCCGTCTGATTTGCGCCCTCTGGCGAGGTCAAAAAGGCCAAGAAAGGCCGATATGCTCTCGTTTTTGAAATAGAGAATGACAGCACCTAGGGTGCCGAGGTGCACGGCGACATCGATCAAAAGGCCCTGATCCGCTTGGCCTGTTACTTGAGGAAGCATCGCCAAATGACCTGAGGAGGAGACGGGTAGAAACTCCGTAAGCCCTTGAATTATAGCCAAAATCAGAAGATAGAGGATGTCCATAAATCTGCTCGAATCTTTTGGCTCAATCTAGGGATGCCAGGGGGGCTTAGAAAGCCTGAAACATAGATAGGTCCGGTATGATACCTATTTAATCAGATTATTCTTAAAAAATCTCTATTATTCTCCGAAATTATTGCTATTAGGTCAGCATTGCTGTCTTTTTATCACCCCAGCCATGGGATATTCGACAGTTTCTTTAACGAAGAGGGTCTTGGCATGGCTGAGAAGGCGATGTTGAAATTTGTAAATCTTGAGCGCGCGATGCCGCAGAAACGTGGCGCGGATACGCGTAAACAAGATTACGATGAAATTTACCAAGAATTTGCGAAGGAAAAGGCCGCTGAACAGGCGAGCCGTTGTTCTCAATGTGGCGTGCCGTATTGCCAGACGCATTGCCCGCTTCACAATAATATCCCCGATTGGCTGCGCCTGACGGCCGAAGGCCGTCTGGAAGAAGCCTACGAGATGAGCCAAGCAACAAATACGTTCCCAGAGATTTGTGGGCGCATTTGTCCGCAGGATCGTCTGTGTGAGGGAAATTGTGTGATCGAACAGGCCGGTCATGGCACGGTCACCATTGGTGCGGTGGAAAAATACATTACCGACAGCGCCTGGGAACAAGGCTGGGTAAAGCCGAATGCGCCCAGTGCTGAGCGCCCCGAAAATGTTGCTGTGATTGGCGCGGGTCCAGCGGGTCTTGCCGCCGCCGATCGTTTGCGCAAAGCGGGTGTGCAGGTCACGGTTTATGATCGGTATGACCGCGCAGGTGGGTTGCTGACCTATGGCATCCCAGGCTTCAAACTGGAAAAAGATGTCGTCATGCGCCGCAACGATTTGCTGGCCGAAGGTGGTGTGACGTTCAAGCTGAACACAGATATTGGCAAGGATATCAGCTTTGCTGAGCTTCGCGAAAAGCATGACGCTATCCTGATTGCCACAGGCGTATATAAGTCCCGTGATCTGTCCGGCGTTGGCTCAGGCAACAAAGGCATTGTGAAAGCAATTGACTACCTAACCGCCTCTAACCGGTTGAATTTTGGGGATAAAGTTCCTGAAATCGAAAGCGGCGAGTTGGATGCGAAGGGCAAAAAAGTTGTTGTTATCGGCGGGGGTGACACGGCGATGGATTGTGTGCGCACAGCCGTACGTCAGGGCGCGACGTCTGTGAAATGTCTTTACCGTCGGGACCGCGCAAATATGCCCGGATCCCAGCGCGAAACACAAAATGCCGAAGAAGAAGGCGTGGAATTCGTTTGGCTTTCTGCCCCCAAAGGGTTCACTGGCGACGGTATAGTCGAAGGTGTGATGGTGTCAAAAATGCGCCTTGGCGCGCCAGATGCATCGGGCCGTCAAAGCCCCGAAGAAATCCAAGGGGCAGATTATGTCGAAGACGCCGATTTGGTGATCAAGGCGCTTGGTTTTGAGCCCGAAGACCTGCAGACAATGTTTGACACCAAAGAATTGGAAGTCACGCGTTGGGGCACCGTGCGCACGGATTTCCTGACCCATCAAACCACAATGGATGGCGTTTATGCCGCTGGCGATATTGTACGCGGCGCGTCCTTGGTGGTCTGGGGTATTCGCGATGGGCGCGAAGCGGCGGACAGTATTCTTGATTATCTAAACGGCAAAGCAGCCGTTGCAGCGGAGTAATAATATGACGGTCACTTGGTTGCGTTTGGGCCTTTGGTCTTATCTGATTTGTTCGTTCTTTTTTGTCTATGGCAGCCTGCTGGCAGGTGACTGGATCAGCATCTGTGGCTCGCTTGCTTTCATGGCGGGTGCGGTGTTTTTCCTGCTCAGCCATTACTCGGAGAGCCGAAATGGTTAACGGCAAAATCGCGTTAAATTCGTGGGGGTGCCCACGGGGGTGGATACGGGGGTGCCCGCGGGGGTGCGCGCATCCGAATACCTTGCCTACACAATTCGTTAATGCAGCGAACGCGTCAGCGAAGCTGACTGTTTTAGTTTAATTCCGGAATGAAAGAGGTTCCGATGACCAAATACGATCAAAACTGGAAAGCCCAACAAGAAGCGAAGCGCGCCTTTATGGATGCGCATGGGATGTATTCGGAAACGGATGAGCATAGCTCTTGCGGGGTTGGCTTGGTGGTATCCATCGATGGGAAACGATCGCGCAAGGTTGTCGAAAATGGCATCGCCGCCCTAAAGGCTGTTTGGCATCGGGGTGCTGTGGATGCGGACGGGAAAACGGGTGATGGTGCTGGTATCCATGTGCAAATCCCAACTGCATTCTTTGAAGATCAAATTCGCCGCACAGGACACGAGCCCCGCGAAGGTGAGATGCTTGCGGTCGGTCAGGTATTCCTGCCCCGCACCGATTTTGGGGCGCAGGAAGCAGCGCGGACAATTGTGGAGTCCGAAGTTCTGCGGATGGGTTATTACATCTATGGCTGGCGCCATGTGCCTGTGGATACCTCTTGTTTGGGTGAAAAGGCAAACGCCACCCGCCCAGAGATTGAACAGATCCTGATCTCTAACTCCAAAGGTGTGGATGAGGAAACTTTCGAGCGTGAGCTTTATGTGCTGCGCCGCCGTATTGAAAAGGCTGCGAGCAGTGAGGCCATTCAGGATTTCTATGTTTGTTCGCTGTCTTGTCGGTCGCTCATTTACAAGGGCATGATGCTCGCCGAACAGGTGGCTGTTTTCTATCCCGATTTGATGGATGAACGCTTTGAGTCCGCGTTTGCGATTTATCACCAGCGCTACTCTACCAACACATTCCCGCAATGGTGGTTGGCGCAGCCCTTCCGCATGCTCGCCCATAATGGCGAGATCAACACGCTGAAAGGCAATGTGAATTGGATGAAAAGCCATGAAATCCGCATGGCGTCACGCAATTTCGGTGCTTATGCCGATGATATTAAACCGGTGGTGCAACCGGGGTCATCGGATTCAGCGGCCCTTGATGGTGTGTTTGAGGCGATAGTTCGTGCGGGTCGAATTGCGCCGATGGCAAAAACAATTTTGGTGCCCGAAAGCATCAATTCCGTTGGGCTGAAAGATGAATGGCGCGACATGTATGAATACGCCAATTCAGTGATGGAGCCGTGGGACGGTCCCGCCGCTTTGGCCATGACCGATGGGCAATGGGTTGTTGCGGGTCTTGACCGCAATGGTTTGCGCCCGATGCGCTATGTCATCACCGGTGATGATCTGCTGATCGCTGGATCAGAGGCGGGCATGGTCCCGATTGATGAGGTCGGCGTGAAGGAAAAAGGCGCGCTGGGTCCAGGACAAATGTTGGCCGTGGATATGGGCACGGGCCGCTTGTTGCATGATGAACAGATGAAGGATGAGCTTGCCGCAAGTCAGCCATTTTCAAAATGGGTGCAGTCGGTTGTTGATCTGGATTCCAAAGAAGATTTGAAAGAGGCCGCAACCTTTAGCGGTGCCGATCTGCGCAAGCGTCAGGTTGCAGCGGGGTATACCATCGAAGAGTTGGAAATGATCCTGCATCCGATGGCCGATGATGCAAAAGAGGCACTGGCGTCGATGGGGGATGACACGCCGTCTGCGGTCTTGTCCGATCAGTATCGCCCGCTGTCGCATTATTTCCGTCAGAACTTTAGCCAGGTCACAAACCCTCCGATTGATAGTTTGCGCGAGCAGGCGGTCATGAGCTTGAAAACGCGGTTCGGGAATTTGGGTAATGTGCTGGATGAAAGCAATGCGCAGACCGAAATTCTACGCCTGTCTTCGCCTGTCGTGACCAATGCTGAATTCGACGCAATGGTGGAGCGGTTTGGCGAGCAAGTAACGGTCATTGATTGTACTTTTGAGAAGGGTGACGCACATGCGCTGCGTCATGGGCTGACGCGTATTCGCGAAGAGGCAGAAGACGCCGTGCGCTCTGGTGCCGGTCAGATCATTTTGACCGACAAGGGTCAGGACGAAAACAAAGTGCCCATGCCGATGATCCTTGCCACCTCGGCTGTGCATAGTGGTTTGACGAAAATTGGTTTGCGCACTTTCTGCTCGCTCAACGTGCAATCGGCTGAATGTATCGATCCGCACTATTTTGCGGTGCTGATTGGGGCAGGTGCGACGACGGTGAATGCTTATCTGGCGCAAGACAGCTTGGCGGATCGGATTTCACGCGGCCTGTTGGACATGTCGCTTGAGGTTGCGATGGCGCGCTACAAAGAGGCGATCAATCAAGGTCTGTTGAAAATCATGGCAAAGATGGGGATTTCTGTGATCTCCTCTTACCGCGGTGGTTTGAATTTTGAGGCCGTGGGTCTGTCGCGTGCTTTGGTTGCAGAGTTTTTCCCCGGCATGATCAGCCGAATTTCGGGCATCGGTTTGACGGGTATTCAGTTGAAGGTCGAAAAGGTACATGCCAAAGGCTGGCGCGAGGCGGTCGACATCTTGCCCATCGGTGGGTTTTATAAGGCACGTCGCTCAGGCGAGAAACACGCCTGGGAAGCGCAAACGATGCATATTTTGCAAACCGCTTGCGATCGGGCGAGCTATGATCTGTGGAAGCAATATAGTGCGAAGATGCAGGCGAACCCGCCTATTCATCTGCGCGATTTGTTGGATTTCAAACCTGTGGCGACACCGATTTCTGTGGATGAGGTGGAAAGCATCACCTCGATCAGGAAACGCTTCGTGACACCCGGCATGTCCTTGGGCGCGCTATCGCCAGAAGCGCATAAGACGCTGAATGTTGCGATGAATCGGATTGGGGCAAAGTCTGATAGTGGTGAGGGTGGCGAAGATCCCGCGCATTTCACACCAGAGCCGAATGGAGACAATCCGTCTGCGAAAATCAAGCAGGTGGCGTCGGGTCGTTTTGGTGTAACGGCGGAATATCTGAACCATTGTGAAGAGCTGGAAATCAAAGTCGCCCAAGGCGCAAAGCCCGGTGAAGGTGGTCAATTGCCAGGTATCAAGGTCACGGATTTGATCGCGCGTCTGCGGCATTCCACCAAAGGCGTGACACTGATTTCGCCACCGCCGCATCACGATATCTACTCGATCGAAGATCTCGCGCAGCTGATTTACGATCTGAAACAAATCAATCCGCGCTGTAAGGTGACGGTGAAACTTGTTGCCTCTTCTGGTGTGGGCACGATTGCGGCTGGCGTTGCCAAAGCGATGGCGGATGTGATTTTGATTTCTGGTCACAATGGCGGCACAGGTGCGTCGCCCGCAACATCGATCAAATATGCGGGACTTCCGTGGGAGATGGGTCTGTCAGAGGCGCATCAAGTGTTGGCCATGAACAACCTACGCGACCGCGTGACGTTGCGAACCGATGGCGGTTTGCGGACGGGTCGCGATATCGTCATTGCCGCGATGTTGGGTGCCGAAGAATACGGCATCGGTACGGCTGCGCTGATTGCAATGGGCTGTATTATGGTGCGTCAGTGTCAGTCGAACACCTGCCCAGTTGGGGTCTGCGTTCAGGACGAAGAGCTGCGCAAGAAATTCACAGGCTCTGCCGATAAGGTTGTTAACCTGATCAGTTTTTACGCCGAAGAAGTTCGCGAGGTTCTTGCCTCTTTAGGTCTTCGTTCGCTTGATGAAGCAATTGGGCGTGCAGATATGTTAACGCAAGTTAGCCGCGGGAATGATTATCTTGATGATCTAGACCTTAACCCCATGCTGATCAGTTTGGATGGCGCGGAAGACATCAACTATGACCGCACGCGTGCGCGTCAAGAAGTGCCCGATACGCTGGACGCTAGCATCATTCGCGATGCTGAACCATTCTTCGAGCATGGCGAGAAGATGCAGCTTTCCTATGCGGTGCAGAACACTTTGCGGACTATCGGTACACGTCTGTCGTCAAAGATCGTGAAGAAATTTGGCATGCGAAACGAGCTTTTGGAAGATCACCTGACCATTCGATTGAAAGGATCAGCGGGTCAATCATTGGGTGCCTTTGCCGCGCCCGGTTTGAAGCTCTTGGTGGCCGGCGATGCGAACGACTATGTTGGCAAAGGATTGTCGGGCGGCAAGATTGTGGTGCGCCCACAGCAAGTGTCCAACCTGATCCCATCTGACAATACCATCATCGGAAACACTGTTCTTTATGGGGCAACAGCGGGTAAGCTATTTGCCAATGGGCGCGCGGGCGAACGGTTCGGCGTTCGAAACTCTGGCGCCCATGTTGTTGTCGAAGGCTGTGGTTCTAACGGGTGTGAGTATATGACTGGTGGCGTTGCGGTCATCCTTGGCTCGATTGGCGCGAATTTTGGCGCAGGCATGACGGGTGGTATGGCTTATATTTACGAT
>CAZRFT010000056.1:0-23098 GCA_964599255.1 uncultured Neptunicoccus sp.
TATTTCTTCTTAGGTCCGTTGAACCTTGTCCTGATCATCATTTGTGCAGCGTCAATCATCTACTCTGTTTGGGCAGAGCTTGCGATGCGAAAGGCGGAATCATGAATGTCGATCTAAGACAGCACCGTATTGCTTCCGCAATTATTTGCCTCATCAGCGTATGGATTTGCTACATCAGCTTCACCCAAAGCCCAGCAGAGGCTTACGTGTTCCCGCGCATCATTTCTGCTGTCCTAGTGGCAACAGCTGTCTTTACTTTCGGTAAAGCGATGCTGGGCCAGTCCAAGGTCGGTGACGGCCTGTCGATGGAGATGGCCAAAAATATGGCACCCGGTGTTATCATCGGGTTCATTTACCTTTTTTGGGCTGCAAAATTTCTGGGCTTTTATACCGCAACCACGCTTACGGTTTTTGCCCTTCTTTCCGTTTATGATCCAAAACCAAATAACGAGGCGATGACTTGGATCAGACGGGCAATCATCACGATTGTCTACATCGCCATAATGTACGCACTCTTCGCGCTTGTTCTAAAAGTGTTCACGCCGCGGGGGATGTTTATCTAACCCCTCAACAGAGGGTTCAACATGGGAGAAACAACATGAAAAAACTTCTCGCAGCAGTGGCAATCGCTGCAGCTGGTCTGGTGGGGGGAATGGCATCTGCCGAGTATCCTGATCGTCCAATTCTAATGATGGTATCTTATGGTGCCGGTGGTGCAACGGATTTCCAAGCGCGTATCGTAACCATTCCAGCAGCAAATGAAGATATGCTAGGCATGCCAATCGCGATCATCAACAAACCAGGTGCTGGCGGTCGTGTCGGTTGGAACTGGTTTGCAACTGAAGCCGAAGCTGATGGTTACACACTTGGCGCCTACAACATCCCACACTTCATCGCGCAGTCGATCAAAGGTGGCGTAGAGTATTCAAAAGACAGCTTTGAACCGATCGCCAACTGGGGCGCAGACCCTGCCGTATTCGTTGTGCCAACAGATAGTGAATTCAACAATATGGGTGATGTTGTTGCATGGGCGAAAGAAAACCCAGGCAAGCTAACCTTCTCTGGCGCGGGTCTGTTTGTGGGTCACCATATCGCAGCGCTTCAAATTGAAAAAGCAGCTGGCGTAAAAATGGCGTACATCCCGAATAAAAAGGGTGGCGCAGGTGCAATGAAAGCTGTGATCGCTGGCGAAGTTATGGCGGGCGTAAACAACCTGTCTGACGCGTTCCGCGCAGCCGAAGCGGGCAATGTGAAAATCCTTGGCGTTGCTGATCTAGAGCGCAATGAGTTCCTTCCAGACGTACCAACGATGATGGAGCAAGGCTTGGATGTGGACAATTCATCTGTGAACTTCCGCGGCATCATGGTGCCAAAAGGAACACCACAAGAAGTGATCGACAAGCTGGCCGCGATCGTTCCAACAATGTTTGAGCATCGCCGCGTTTCTCAACGTATGAAGGCTGGTGGTTCGCCACTGAAAATTATGAACCGTCAAGAAGTTCTTGAAATGTGGGATGCGCGTCAAGCGACCCTCGAAGAGCTTCTTTCTGGTCTTTAATATATCCAAAAGTTGCGGGCAGCGATGCCCGCAACAACTCCTCCAAATCTAAGAGAATTCAAATGTCCGACGTGGATGACATCGCCCAAGTAGATGCCGTGATTGCAAGCGCACGCAAAGCGCAGGCGCAATATGAAGCAAACGGCAGCCAAGAGCTTTACGACACAGCGGCTTTAGCCGTGGGCTGGGCCATAATGGAGCCCGCGCGCAATGAAGAAATGGCGACACTGGCGGTTGAAAGCACAGGGCTTGGGAATGTTGCGGATAAGATTACGAAAAACCACCGCAAAACGCTGGGACTTCTACGCGATATTCAGGGCGTAAAAACCTACGGCATCATTGAAGAAGATGCAGAAAAAGGCATCACCAAAATCGCACGGCCTATTGGTGTCGTCGGTGCGGTTGTGCCTTCGACCAATCCAATAGCGACGCCTGCAAACAACATCATCAATGCGTTAAAATGTGGGAATGCTATTGTGCTATCGCCATCGCCCAAAGGTGTTGCGGGGTGCGAACGCTTGCTGGGCTATATCTATGCAGAGTTTGATAAGATTGGCGTTAATCGCGATCTGGTGCAAATGGTCCCACCTCCTGGCACGAAAGACAAAACCCAACGCATGTTGGAAACGACCGATCTGGTAGTCGTGACAGGCAGCCAAAACAACGTCCGCCGTGCTTACACATCTGGCACGCCAGCGATTGGCGTCGGCGCCGGAAATGTGACGGTGATTGTGGATGAGTCTGCGGACCTGGATGCCGCTGCACAAAAAATTGCCGCATCCAAATGCTTTGATAATGCCACCTCGTGCAGCTCTGAAAATTCACTAATCGTGGTCGACGCTATCTATGATGATTTCATGGAGGCTTTGTGGCGCGCAGGTGGTGCTGTTCTACCAAATGAGAAAGAGCCACAAATCATCGAGAACCTCTTTAAGAAGGGTCACTTAAGCCGCGATGTCATCGCGCAAGATGCGGACAAACTTATCACCGCATTGGGGCTAGAAGGCACAGTCCCCGCGGATACGCGATTCATCTGCATCGAAACCGATGGTATTGGTGCTGATCACCCACTTTCAGGTGAAAAGCTGTCACGGGTAGCTGCCCTTTACCGCGCTGCGGATTTTGACGCGGCCAAAGCAAAAGCTGCAGAGATGCTTAACCACTATGGCGCAGGGCATTCCGTTGGGCTTCACAGCGCGAATGCGGATCGTGCCGTTGAGATGGGGCATGAACTGCCTACCTGCCGCGTGATTGTAAACCAAGCGCATTGTTTTGCCACAGGTGGAGCTTTTAACAACGGCATGCCATTTTCACTTTCCATGGGGTGTGGCTCTTGGGGAGGCAACTCGATCGATGAAAACCTCCATTGGAAGCATTTTCTAAATATCACTAAAATCGTGCGTGAAATTCCTGAGAAGGTGCCAGAGCTTGACGATATTTTTGGCAAATATTGGGGTGAAGCCGGTCAATGATGATCAGCCCCAATACCCCCCCCAAAGGGACGGTGCGCGATTGGATTGACCATCGCGCAAGTAACGAGGGCGACAGGCTGGCCTTTCTGTTCACTAGCGGTGAGCCTTCATTGACCTGGGCGGAACTGCGGGATGAGGTTGCTCGGATTGCGGCGATGATCACTAGTCGCGGCGTTCAAAAGGGCGATAGCGTTGCTGTAATGATGCCGAATGGCCGCGATGGTGTCCTTGCTTTTTTTGGCACCGTCTATGGCGGTTTTCGAGCCACAATCATTAATCTTGCCGCTGGAGATGATGCGATTGCATACGCGCTTGAACACTCAGAGGCAAACTTTGCTTTTGTAGGTCGGGAGCAAGCAGAGCAATTTTCGCGGGTTAGCACTGGTATCACATCTTTGGATATAGAGGCATCGGCAAAGGCCGGTTTGTTCGAGATCGGTCCCAACGATCATTCAATCCTGATGTACACGTCTGGAACCACAGGCAAACCCAAAGGTGTCGTGCATAGTCACGCCTCTTTGCTGGCAGGCGGCTGGACAACAGCCGTAGCCCACGAACTGACAGCAGATGATCGTGCGCTATGCGTACTTCCGATCTGTCATATCAACGGGCTATGCGTCACGGTGATGAGCACACTCGTCACTGGCGGTTCGCTTGCTATGGCGCCAAAATTTTCGACTTCAAATTTCTGGTCCCAAGCTAGGGATCACGAGGTTACTTGGTTCTCAGTTGTCCCCACGATCATTTCTCATCTGTTGCACAGCGAGATCGATCCTGATGAAGCCACCAAGTTGCGTATCCGCTTCGGTCGCTCCGCATCGGCTGCCCTCGCTCCTGATGTGCAACGTGGATTTGAAAAACGATTTGAGCTACCGATCATCGAAACCATGGGGTTAACCGAAACAGCCGCTCAAATCCTCTCTAACCCACTGCCGCCAAAGCAAAGAAAAATAGGTTCGCCTGGTATCGCCTATGGAAACGATGCTTCGATCGTTGATGCAGAATTAAACGAGCTTGGCCCGAATAACAGCGGTGAAATCGCAATCTCTGGTCCCAATGTCATGCTGGAATACCTTAAAAATCCCGCCGCCACGCGCGATACCTTTACCCCAGATGGCAAGCTCCGCACCGGCGATCTAGGCTACATGGACGAAGATGGCTACGTCTTCGTAACGGGGCGTCTCAAAGAATTAATCATCAAAGGTGGAGAGAACATTGCGCCGCGGGAAATTGACGATGTGCTCTATTCGAATTCAGACGTGATCGAGGCCGCGGCTTTCTCGCAACCTTGTGAAACTTATGGAGAGAAGGTTTTCGCAGCTGTAGCTCTCGAAGCCAGCTCAAAAGTCACAGAAGAAGACCTAATTCAGTTATGTGAGAAAAAGCTTGGAAAATTTAAAACGCCGGAGCGTGTGATTTTCCTAAGTGAGCTACCCAAAGGCCCTTCAGGTAAAATCCAACGTTCTAAAATTGGCGAACTAGCATTTTGCTGAAGGTAGGCTTTTAAGAGCTGGGGGAGGCAGATTTGGTGACAAAAATTGTTCAGCAGAACTTTGACTAGTAAATGTCATCTTTGTCCGTGCAGCCGACGTTCGTTGTTTGAACAGCGAATGGCGGTTTCCCGCCCATTTGCGTTTTTTCGTAATCGACCCATACCAACTGTTTGGCGACGGAGTGAGGCACTTAATGTGGTATATGAAAAATTGATTTATATTTTTCAGTTAAAATCCAGTAATTTAATTGAATAATTATGCGAACTTCGTCTCCGCCACCAAATTCAATCCCATTTTTTGGCCGAGTCGGTGAGGCGCTTATTCTGTAAATAACCTAGCTTTTGCGCCCGACGTTTTTGAGTCTGTTTATTCCCTGCGCCGACAAAGTCTTCACCAATTCCGCTACGGGGACGTTTTGCACAGCCATTCCTTTGCGTAGTGCGATAGCCGCTGCTGTGCCTGTTGATTGGCCCATTGCCATACATTGCGGCATCCCCCGAACCGAAGAAAACGCAACTGGATCAGCACACAAAATACGGCCTGCAAATAGAAGATTTTTGATTTTTTTCGGAACGAGTGAACGGAAGGGGATGGTGTAGTAGTCCCCTTTGCCAAGTGCAGCGTTATGGGTCATTTCACCCTCGGCACGCATGACATCGTCAATTGGATTGTCGCATGCAACGATCCCATCATCGAACTTTGTGGCGTTGGCAAGGTCTTCGCCCTTCAGTCGATACACCCCTTGCAATTTTCGAGTTTCACGGACGCCTACTGTTGGTGACAACATTGTCAAATACGCGCTTTCAAACCCAGGTACATCACTGCGCAGGAATTGGGCGAGCTGGTGGCACCTTCGCCGTCCTTCTTGTGTAGCAGAGCCAACCGCAACAGGGTCTGTTCCATCTACATTGCGTAAATGAACTGAATTGCAAAATACACTTCCTTCATGAAACCCGCGCATAAGGTAAAGCTTTTCTAAATCTGGATGCAGCCGACCTTCGGCAACGCCCTTTTTTGCGTAAATTTGAAAATATGGGTCAGGATTTGCAAACGCCTCGGCCCAATTCACACCCATCATAAAAAACGACAGGGTCACGGCCATCATATTTCCCGATGCATCACCCAAGGTATAGGGCACACCTGCCTTGGCGGACAGATCGCCATCGCCAGAACAATCGATGACCATCTTTGGCTCAATGCGGAAGGTGCCATTTCTATCGCAACAATCCACGGCTACAATGGTGTCTCCGGTCATTTCAAGACCAATTGCGATTGTGCCTAGCCTAAGCTGCACCCCCGCTTCTTCAAGCATCTCGAACATGGTCAGCGTTGCGATATCGGGGTCATACAGAATCTCGGGCCCGAAATTTTCCAAGGTGCAGTCGCGTTTTTCAGCGGCGGGCGGCTCCATATTCATTAACCGATTATAGAGTTCTTCAATCAGGCCGCCGATGATGCGGTTTACGGGGTAAGCACCGCCCCAAGGCATGCCAGGACAAAATGCCATGACGCCGCCGATTTTAGTTGTCGCTTCGATGAGTGTAACGTCTAAACCATGCCGCGCTGCTGAAATAGCGGCACCAAATCCAGCGGTTCCGCCTCCGATGACAAGCACATCAGTCTTGATGGGTGATTTCACCGTGGACACAGAATTCCTCTTTGCGGTTTAATGAGGTATTTGATGCAAAGATGTTTTGGCAATCACTGTATTTCAAGCCGAAATTCCTCCTAGCCGAGTTAATATTTACCGTAAGAAGAATTAAAGGCCCCGCCGAGGGTAACACATGATCGCACTACCAAAATTAGTAGCGCCGAAAGCTTGGCGCTACTAATTTTTGAAGATTAAGATTCGACAAGTCGAAGCTAATTGTCAGTTTACCGACAAACAGTACGCACCTTAGTTGATTGTACCGCGCTGAGGTTGGCGATCATCAGGTTCGCGTGTCGTGTTTGGCGGTGGCGGCAAACACTCGTCAGGTTGATTAGCCGTACCTGGAGTATAAATATATCCATCTGTACAAGAACCCCCGCCGAATTTGTCAAAAACAGGCTCTGGAGAAATTTGAGATTCTTGCGCGCAACCGGCGAGCACTACTGCTACACCAAGGGTCGCGAAAATTTTGTAGGTTTTCATAGTGGGATCCCTCTACTTTTATTAATAATTTACTCAATATCACACAAATACAAGAAAGTCATATCCCGCGCAAGTTTCGCGGCTTTGCTGTATACGCGGAAGCAATAGTAAGTAACAAATGCATGGCAAAATCATGGCAAGTCCCGAAACGGATTTAGACAGTTTCCCTGCCTTTTTAACGTAGATAGAATCGCGTGACGTCTCCGATCTGGGTTCAGAACGATAATTAGCTTCTCATTAATCTTGGCCCTACAGACCTATTTGATGGGATCGGAGGGCGAACGATAAATCCCTTCGATTTGGCGGTTTTGTTGCATCTGAGGGGGTTCTTGCATCCTAAGCCTAACCGAACGAAAAATTATGGAGTGTGATATGGCTTTCCCATCTTCTGCAGAATACGTCATTATCGGCGCTGGTATTCACGGGCTTTCAACAGCTTGGCGCTTGGCAACCAGACTTAAAGAGGCGGGTAAACCTGTCGAAGGTAAGATTGTTATTCTAGATAAATCTGGCATTGCGTCGGGTGCGTCCGGCATCGCTTGCGGTGTTGTTCGTAACAACTATTTCCAACCAGCGATGCGCGAATTGATGGCGCATTCGGTGGGAATTTGGGAAAGTGATCCTGAAACACTCAGCTACCATCCTGTTGGCTATATGCAGATCAGCTCTGAATCGATGCGCGAAGATGTGGGCTCGATTTATGAACAGCAAAAAGCAATCGGTTATGAATCTGTCTTCATCGAAGGCGCAGCAGACAGTGACGCGTATATGAAGAACCTGTTCTCTGACTGGCAGGCTCAAAATATTACTTCTGTCCTTCATGAAAAACGTGGTGGCTTTTCTAACAACACCAAGACCATGTATGGCCTTGCTGGCATCGTCGAAAGCCTTGGTGTTCGCATCATCACGGGCGTCACAGTAAAGGGTTTGAAATCTGACAGTGGGTCGGAAGCAATCAGCAAAGTTGAAACCGACAAAGGCGACATCGAATGTGATCGCGTCATCATCGGTGCGGGTCCTTGGGCGCGCGATTTCTGGAATATGATCGACATGCCAAGCAAGATCACTGTGAAAGATCTTGATGGAAACGTGCATAATGATGTGGACATGTGGAAATTCTGGCAGCTTGAAGAAGGTGTTTTGGAGCTACCCATTGATACGCTTCAGACAAATGACGGCAAAGTGCCACCCGTACTTCACGTAGACACTGACGCACCGCTGATCTCTGATGTTGATGGCTCCGTCATCACTGAAGAAATGTGGGGCATCTATTATAAACCTGATGATCACTTCGGTGGGATTCAGGGTGGTGCATCACCATACAAAGTGGACACACCCGTCGATAAAGTGGCGATTGATCCATATGGTCCTTCTAGCCCTGAATTTGTGTCGGGCCCTGAATTTGCGCATATGTGGGTCTCTGCCCTTGCGCATTGTCACAAGCGTTTTGAGGGCACTATGGGTAAATACCACAAAGAGGCTTCTGGCGGCATTGGTTGCTTTACCGCAGACAGCTTCCCCGTGATCGACCACTTCAAAGAGAACGTGGCCATGATCATGGATAGTAACCACGGTTGGAAAATGATTGGTCTTGGTCACTTGATCGCAGATGAAATCATGGGCGAGAAGCAAGGTCTTCTGGAGCCATTCCGTTTCGACCGGTTTGAAAAGGGTAATTTGCACCCAGTTTCAAACTCTCCCTACCCCTGGTCGTAAACCGCTTGACCTAATTTCCCCCTCTTCGCATTTTATTCAAAACCGAAGAGGGGTCACATGGCATACGGGCAACCATATTGGTGGGAAGGGGCAAAGCCGCTTCCCAAACTTTCCTCACTTCCATCAAGTGCTGACATCCTCATCATCGGGGCTGGATACACGGGTCTAACTGCCGCAATCACAGCGGCCACTGCGGGTGCAGAGGTGACGGTTGTCGACGCAGAATATCCGGGCTTTGGGGCATCATCCCGAAATGGTGGGATGTGCGGCCCACATCCACGACTATCGCTTTCTGCGATGTCCAAACAGTTTGATGAAAAAACAGCACGCGCGCTGTTTAATGAATCCGGTATCGCGTTCGATTATTTTCAGGGTTTGATACGCAGCCTTAAAATAGATTGTGACTATCAAAAAACGGGTCGCATCCAATTGGCATGGACCAAAAAAGATTTTGAAGCACAAAAAGCGATGGCAGCAGAAATGCTTGCGCATACAGACTATGCCGTTGAGGTGCTAGAACGTGACGCGGTCGACAAACATATAAAAACCGACCGATATTTTGGTGCGTTGTTTTATGAAAATCATGGCGCATTGAATCCAAAAAAACTGATCGATGGATTGCTGTCTGTGGCGCTTAAAATGGGCGTAAAAATCGTGCCAAATATGCCGATCCGCCGTTTGCAAAAGTCAGTCATCGGCCATATCGCAGAAGGACCTCTGGGCACAATTCGCGCAAACAAAGTTCTATTGGCCACAAACGGCTACACGAAGGGTCAGGGCCATTTCCAATGGTTATCAGCACGGGTATTTCCCCTTCCGTCTTACATTATAGCGACTGAAAAATTGCCAAGGAAATTGCTTGCAGAATTGGCACCCGGCAAGCGCACCATGGTGGAAACGCGCGCACGACATAGTTATTTTCGCCTATCACCAGATGGGACACGAATTGTTTGGGGCGGTCGCGCGGCGATCCGTCAAATTAATCCCGAACAGGCTATTGCGCGGCTCACGGATACTTTGGAAGAGATTTGGCCGAGCTTGAAAGGCGTTAAAATTTCCCACGCCTGGAAAGGCAACACAGGCTACAGCTTTGGAAATGCACCAAATATCGGAAGGCGCGATGGGGTGCACTACGCGGCGGGTTATTGCGGTGGCGGTGTTGTTTTGGCTCCTTATTTGGGCATGAAGGCCGCCTATCAAATGCTGGGTGATGAGCGGGGCACAACGGCCTATGCTGATACCAAGTTGCAATCCAAGCCCTATCACATCGGCGGGCGCCCTTGGTTTTTAGAACCCGCCGATCGTTGGTATAATTGGGTGGTTGATGGAGTTCAGAATGTCCGCGCGGCGAAGGATCGAGCCTCTTAACGTAGCGACTATTTTCGCGCTCTCATTTCTGACGGCGTCACCCCAAAATTTCCTTTGAAGACTTGGCTAAAATAACTTGCCCCATCAAAACCGCAGGCAATGGCGATCTCAATAATGGGCAGAGCACTTTGCTGAACCAATACGCGGGCATGTTCCAACCGAAGATCACGATAAAAGCGATTTGGGCCTTTGCCCAAATGCTGTTTGAACAGACGCACAAGCTGACGCTCGCCAATATGTGAAAGATCGGCCAACTGTGTCGATGAAAGCGGATCGGCGATATGGTTTTGCATCAATTCTAATGCGCTCAAAACGGCTGGATGATGGACGTTGTATTTCTCAACTAAAGACGCGCGTTGCGGCTGAGAGCTGTCGCGCACGGACGTATAAATATACCAATCATTAACCGCCTTCGCGAGCTCGCTGCCATGATCGCTTGCGATCATGGCGCTCATCATATCAAGCGGGGCAATGCCGCCAGCACATGTGTAGCGGTCGCGGTCGATGACATAGATATTGCGTTCCAACAAAAGATCAGACGATAGCTCGCGAAGCGCTTCGCGGTGATCCCAATGGACTGTGAAGCGCCGACCTTCCATCACGCCGGCTTTTGCCAACCAAACAGGCCCGCCAGAGATCCCACCAAGGGCAACGCGTTTCGAATTCAATATTTTCAAATATTTATAAAGGATCAAATCGTCGTATTTTGATGCTTCACCCGCGGCCGCAACTAAAACAAGATCAAAATCATAGCCCGCATCTTCTATCGGTGCGCCTTCAAAAACAGCCCCACAGGATGCCGTTGCCCGTTCGGCGGCAATTGGGATGTATTCGAATTTGTAGAGCTCTTCGCCTGACAAATGGTTAGCCGCTCGAAGAGGTTCCACACCAGATGCAAGCGACATCAGGGAAAACCCGTCTTTCAAGACAAAGCCAATCTTTGATATTTTGCGTCCGTCAGGCATAAAGCCTTGCTCGCAAAAACTAAGCGAATACGCAATCAGACTTTCAATTTTCAGACAAAAAAGGGTGTTTTTCTTGCACCCGGGTCAATATTGGCTAGGGTGCATTTGTTCGCTGATTTGACAGCTCGCGCTGCAATCACGCTTCATATTGAAAATCAGATAAAGGGGACGCTTATGGTTCGTTTCGCAATTTTGGGCGCTGGGCGCATCGGCAAAGCACATATTAGAGCTGTGGTTGCAGAACCGCGTGCAGAGCTTGTTGCCGTCGCTGACCCTATTCAAGCAGCTGCGGAAGAGGCAGCAAACGCGCATGGTTGCGATATCCGCTCGATAGACGAAATTGCAGCAAATGACGACGTCGATGCGGTTGCGATTTGTACGCCCACAAACACCCATGCGGACCTAATCGAACAATTTGCTAAGGTGGGAAAAGCGATCTTTTGCGAAAAGCCAATTGATCTAAGCCTTGAGCGTGTCCGATCATGCCTAAGCGTGGCGGAGGCTGAAAATGCAACCCTGATGCTGGGCTTTAATCGGCGCTTTGATCCGGATTTCATGGCGCTAAAGTCAGCAATTGATCGCGGCGATATCGGGGACGTGGAAATGGTAACAATTACCAGCCGCGATCCGGGCGCCCCGCCTGCGGATTATATCAAAGTTTCGGGGGGCATTTTTCGGGATATGACGATCCATGATTTTGATATCGCGCGTTGGTTGCTGGACGAAGAAATCGAAACCGTTCAAGCGGCCGCTTCGGTTCTAACCGACCCTGAAATTGGAAAATTGGACGATTTTGATTCAGTAAATCTGATCCTAAGAACAGCCTCTGGCAAACAATGCACGATCACAAATTCGCGCCGGGCAAGCTATGGATATGATCAGCGGCTAGAGGTTCTTGGATCCAAAGGCATGGCGTCTGCTGGCAACACACATGAAAGCACACTCGAAGTTGCGGGTTCCATTGGATACAGACGACCACCGCTCTTGAACTTCTTTATGGAGCGCTATGAAGCGGCCTATGCAAATGAAATATCGGCCTTCGTGGCGGCAGTTGCCGATGGCAAGACACCCCCAACGACGGGGCATGATGGGATGATGGCACTGGTCCTTGCAGAGGCCGCGATACTATCCGTTAGCGAAAGCCGCGTGGTTCACGTATCTGAAATACTCGAATAATTTGGTATTAAATTGTGGGTGGGGAAGCCCGTCATTGGCAATTTGACTTCAAGCGCACGGTAAATTGCGATACAGAGGCAAAAACATGCGCGGGCAATGATGAGCAGGAAGCCGGTATTACTTTGTATTCTTGACGGTTGGGGCATATCCGATCGACCTGAATATGATGCGACAGCCCAAGCCAATACCCCAAATTTTGATCGGTTGATGCAGGGGCCGAATGCCACGCTTACAACCTTTGGTACCAAAGTTGGCTTGCCAGAAGGACAAATGGGCAATTCAGAAGTCGGGCATATGAATATCGGTGCTGGACGCGTCATTGAAATGGATCTGCGTCGGATTGAACGATCCATCGAACAGGGCAGTTTGGCAAAACAGCCAGCGATCCGTAATCTGTGCAGTGGTTCTGCCCCCGTTGTTCATCTTCTGGGCGTTTTGTCAGACGGTGGCGTGCACGCGCATATCGATCATCTGATCGAAGTGACCCGAATATTGGCGAAAGCTGGGAAAAAAATACTTTTACATCTGATGACAGATGGGCGCGATGTAGCGCCAAAATCGGCACTCAAGTATCTGGATCAATTGACGGTGGCGCTGCCATGGCAGGCGGAAATTGCCACAATTTGCGGTCGATATTATCCTATGGATCGCGACAATCGTTGGGTAAGAATTGAACGGGCTTATGGCGCTATGATGCTGGGCCTCGGCGCACAGTTTGATACGGCACGTCAAGCAATTCAGCACGCCTATGAAAACGGGATAACAGATGAGTTTATTGAGCCTGCGGTAATAGGTGGGTTCACAGGCATGAATGATGGTGATGCTGTCATGCTCATGAATTTCCGCGCAGATCGGGTTCGCCAATTAACCGCAGCTCTTGGTGCGCCCTATTTCAATAGCTTCGATGCAAAGCCGCGTGCAAAACTTTCCCTTCTTGTTGGCATGTCTGAATATTCTTCAAAACATAACGCTTATATGGAAACCGTCTTTCCAGATACCCCCATAAAAAATGGTTTGGGTGAATGGGTCGCAAAACAGGGAAAGACGCAATTCAGGATTGCAGAGACTGAAAAATATCCCCACGTAACATTCTTCTTTAATGGTGGAATTGAATCCCCCAATGAAGCGGAAGAGCGTTACCTTGCGCCTAGCCCAAAAGTTGCAACTTATGATCTGCGGCCAGAGATGTCTGCTGAAGAAGTGACAGAACATTTGGTAACCGCAATTCAATCCGAAGAATATGACCTTCTAATCGTCAACTATGCGAACCCTGATATGGTTGGGCACACGGGTAATTTGGATGCCGCAACTAAAGCATGTGAAGCAGTCGATGTCGGGTTGGGCAAAGTGACGGATGCAATCGCCAAGGTTGACGGGACTATGCTTGTCATCGCCGATCATGGAAATTGTGAGGTGATGGTCGATCCAGAAACGGGAAATCCTCATACCGCACATACCACAAATCCCGTTCCCGTCATTTTATTTGGCGCAGATTATAATCTAAGACCAGATGGAATTCTGGCAGATATCGCCCCCACGCTTCTAGAGCTTATGGGTGTGGAAAACCCCGAAGAAATGACGGGTCAATCTTTGTTGCTGTCATGATGCGGTATGTTTTCCTCATAGCGCTGCTGATGATCGCAAAGCCATTTACGGCAAATCCAATCGACACGGCGAAGGAGGCAATCGCCGCGCTTAATGCCGCCACGGCCTCTCTTAGCTCTGCGGACGCGACAGAGGATCGTGTGAATGCCTTGGCAGAAACGATCCGCGCATACGAGCTTGCCTTGGCAGCCGCGCGCGATGGCATTCGCTTGGTCACCATACGCGAACGCGCCCTTCAACTAGAGCTTGACGGACGACGCGAAGAAATCTCTCGGCTATTGGGCGTGCTGCAGACATTGGAGAGAGCGACGACTCCGCTTTTATTAATTCATCCTACTGGGGCCGTTGGCACGGCACGTGGGGGGATGATGCTGGCAGAGGTGACGCCCGGACTTCAAGAACAAGCCAATCGATTGGGAGCACAGTTAAACGAGTTGAACCAACTTCAACTTACCCAAGAGATCGCGCAGGCTGAAATGTCGGAGGCCTTTCGCGAACTTTCGCTGGCTCGAACACAACTATCCCAAGCCATTTCAGCGCGCGAACCTTTGCCCGAAAAATTCGCAGAAGAAGCCGAAGGCCTGCGCATCCTTGCCGAGTCCGTTTCAACGCTAGAGGAATTCACCCTCCTTTTTGAAAATGTCTTGCCCGACGGCGCGGATGAAACCACCCGCTTTTCCGATGAAATTGGAAATATACCATTGCCCGTATCTGGCTCTATTTTTAGGCGCTACAACGAAGCGGATGCGGCGGGCACAAAACGCCCGGGAATCCTAATTTCGACCGAACCCCTTGCCCTTGTTTCCTCGCCATGGAACGCAACTGTGCGTTTTACGGGTGACGTTTTGGATTACGGAAATGTTATTATTCTGGAGCCACAAACGGGTTACCTTATTGTTCTTGCTGGCGTTACAATGCCTTTTGTCGATGTCGGTGAGGTTGTGAAGCAAAATGACCCACTTGGCATTCTGAATGCAGGCGGTATAGAATTCGGTGAAAAGCTAATTGAAGTGACGCCAGAGGCAGAGGCGCTCGACCGAGAGACCCTCTATATTGAAATACGCGAAAGCGGTCAGACCACCGACCCAGAGGATTGGTTTAAACTGACAGCAAGCGAAGGTTAGGACGAAGAGAATGAAAAAACTAATCATGGCAGCATTACTTGGAAGTGCCGCAGGTGCTGTGGTTTCCACTCAGTTTGCAGCGCCTTTGATTGCGCAAGAGGCAGAAAGAACCAAATCGACCTACGAATATTTAGATCTGTTTGGTGATATTTTCGAACGCATTCGCGCGTCCTACGTAGAAGAGGTGGACGAGGAAGAGCTTATTCAAAGCGCCATTGATGGAATGCTTCGTTCCCTTGATCCACATTCTGGTTATCTGCCCCCTGATGATTTTTCATCCATGCAAGTTCAAACCCAAGGTGAATTTGGCGGTCTTGGCATTGAGGTGACAGAAGAAAACGGCGTCGTAAAAGTCGTCTCGCCCATTGATGATACGCCTGCTGCCGAAGCTGGCATTCTGGCCAATGATCTGATCATTCAAGTGGACGGCATCAGCACACTAGAAATGTCATTGGATGACAATGTGAAACGCATGCGGGGTCCAGTGGGGTCAGAGATTATTGTAACCATTGTCCGCGAAGGTGAAGCAGAACCTTTTGATGTCACCATCGTGCGGGACATTATTGAGATTAAAGCCGTCCGTGGCCGGGTAGAAGGCGACGCAGTTGTGATGCGCATCTCTGCCTTTACTGAAAAGACCACGCCTAACCTAGAAGATGCAGTGGCGGAACAAATCGATGAATTGGGCGGCATTGAAAATGTCTCTGGCTTCATTCTTGACCTACGAAACAATCCAGGCGGTCTATTGGGTGAAGCGATATCAGTTTCTGATGCGTTTCTTGACGCTGGCGAAATTGTCTCCACGCGCGGTCGTTACGATTCCAATGCTGAACGGTGGAACGCGGAAGTTGGTGATTTGGCGCAAGGAAAGCCAATTGTGGTCTTGGTCAACGGTGGTTCAGCCTCTGCGTCTGAAATCGTTGCTGGCGCGTTGAAGGATCATCGCCGCGCGGTAATCGTGGGCGAGCGGACATTTGGCAAAGGATCGGTTCAAACCGTGATGCCATTGCAATCTGATGGGGCGATCCGTCTAACAACCGCACTTTACTACACGCCCTCTGGCCGCTCTATTCAGGCACTCGGTGTGGCACCTGACATCATTGTAGAACAGCGCCCCCCTGCAGAAGCCGAAGAAAGTGTGATCACACCACGATCGGAGGCGGATTTGATAGGCTCGCTGGAAAACACATCCCTTAGCGAAGATGAAAAAGCGCAATTAGAAAAAGAAATCGCAGCCGAAGAAAGCGCGGCTCAGCGACGCAACGATGATTATCAGATGGCCTATGCACTTGATGTCCTCAAAAGCCTAACGGTGCTTGATAAGTAATGACGCCCGCGGAAATTGAGAAACTACCTTACCGACCTTGCGTCGGTGTGGTGGTTCTAAATGAAAAAGGGCGCATATTCGCGGCAACCCGAATTGATAGCTCGGCTGATGCTTGGCAAATGCCGCAAGGCGGAATTGATGATGGTGAAGAACCCCAAGCCGCCGCATTGCGTGAACTAGAGGAAGAAACGGGGATACCCGCCAATCTAGTTGATATCGTCGCCGAAAGCGCCGATTGGATACCTTACGATCTGCCCCATGACTTGGTTCCAAAATTGTGGAAAGGGCGCTTTCGGGGTCAAATGCAGAAATGGTTTCTTCTCCGATTTCATGGAAACGATGATAACATCAATATCGAGACCGAAACGCCGGAATTCACTAAATGGGCGTGGATGGAGGCCTCTGAAATTTATGAAAAAATCGTTCCCTTCAAACAGAAAACTTACGCGGCGGTATTTGCTGCCTTTGAAGATTATCTAGACTAGCCAGCATCTCTAATCCCAATTAGGATTTGATCCAGATCGGGGGAGAGATGGATCAGATTGTCGAATTTAGCCAAAGCGTATTGGACGCGGCTCTTGCTTGGCTTGCAAGCCCAGCCGCTTGGGGGCAAGCCGCGGTAATAGTCGCGGCCGCAGCCATTTCTTACTTCGCCAATCGTTATTTAAAACGAATTCTCACGCCACTTCTAACGCCGGCCAAAAAAGACGATAGTTGGCTCGCACGCCTTCGGCGCTTCCTACATATGTTCATGCCGCTGTTGTTGCCGGTTGTCGCCTATGCAGTTCTCGCGGCAGGCGAGGCAACAGCGGCTGCCACTTTTGGTGCATCAGAGGTCATTGGGTTCGGCAAGCGGGTCTTTATCTTGTGGGCTACATGGATTTTGGTTCGGGATATTGTAAAGCCGCCGCTTCTTTTGCTCGTTTTCAAATATGCTGTTCTACCTATCGCCGCGCTCTATGCCGTCGGACTGCTCGATTTGGTTCAAGATTGGCTTGGCAGCAATGGTGTTACATTAGGTAATATCAGCTTCACCTATCTCTCGTTAATTCGGGGCGCCATTTTTGGTTTGGTGCTATTTTGGCTTGGGCGTTGGTCGAATGACCACTCTGCCAATTACATTCGCAACCACGACGAAATAACGGGACCAAAACAAGAGCTTGCCACCAAAGCCGTTGAGCTTGCTATTTTCGCGGCCTGTTTCTTGTTGTTGATGTCGATCATGGGGATCAACCTTTCCGCACTGGCTGTACTTGGTGGTGCCATCGGTTTGGGCTTAGGGTTTGGTTTGCAAAAGATTGCATCGAACTTCATCTCAGGCATCATCTTGCTTCTCGAGGGCCAAGCCACAGTTGGCGATTACGTCGAACTTGATGGGGGCGAAGCGGGCACAATTGTAAAAATGATGTCGCGCGCAACGATCTTAGAAACTTTTGATGGCAAATGGATACTTGTCCCCAATGAAGATTTCATCGTCACGCGCGTTATCAACTATTCCGACAATGAGTCAGGCAATCGATACGAGGCTGAATTCTCTGTCTCCTACGACACCGACATAAACAAAGTTCCCGATCTGGTTGAAAAAGCCGTGGCGAAGCATCCTGATGTTTTGTCCAAACCGGAACCGCCCGATTGCGAGCTTCGCGGCTTCGGCGATAGTGGGATTAATTTTGCGGTAGAATTTTGGGTGTCTGGGATCGATGACGGTAAAAACAAATACACCTCCGATGTGCTTTTCATCATTTGGAACACGTTGAAGGATAATGGCATCGAAATTCCATATCCGCAGCGCGTCGTGGAAATTAAGGGCGGCCTGCCTAAACCCAACTAGCCTTAGATGGCGTTCGCTTCAGCGGCCGATTCAAGCTGGCCGATTTCACTGCGCATTTCTGCGATAAGCTGATTGGCAAACTCCGAAATACGTCGATCCCGCATCTCATCACGATGGCGGATTAGATAAAAATTGCGCCGCAGACGAATGTCGTCGCGCAATACCTGAACCAAATTTGGAAATGACGGCATGGCAAAATCATGCGTGATGCAAAGCCCACCCTGTTGATGTGCCAAATGCATCTGAACAGAAACACTGTTGGAGCTCAATCCCGCTTCAAAGCCCGCGCCGAGCTCTGACATATAGTCAAGCTCTGGGGTGAAAATCAGATCAGAGATATAGCCGATAATGCGGTGATTTTTTAAATCGTCTTTGGATTTAATGGGCGGATGGTTTGCCAGATATTTTCGATGTGCTGCCAAATGAAGGTGGTAGACAGAGATCTTTGTCGTAGTAAGATGTGCGGCTTTTGGGTCTGACACAGCGACCGCCATATCTGCCTCTCGTTTTGAAAGGTTGAAAGTTTGCGGTAGCGCCACAATTTGAATTTTTAGATCCGGATGTTGGTTTGATAGTTTGGTGCAAACCCGCGGTAGCACGAAATTTGCCGACCCATCTGGTGCGCCGATCCGAATGGTGCCTGTTAAACCTTCACTCACGTCGCTTGGGCTGGATTGAATTTCATTTGCGCGCCGCTCCATGTGGCGGGCAAGTTCAAGCAGCTCTTCCCCTGCACGCGTCGCTTGGTAACCTTGTAAAGATTTCAAAAACAGCCGCTGCCCAAGGCTCTCTTCTAACCGAACCATCCGACGCGACAATGTGGCTGGATCCAATCGCAATGATTTTGCTGCGGCCGAAAGTTGCCCAGCGCGAGCTACAGCTAGGAAAACCCGTAAGTCATCCCAATTCATTTTGCAAAAACGCAAGATACTTTTGTCATAATTCAACTTTATCGGTGTTTTTTGCAATGGTATCAACCCGCCAAATGAACGGAGGATTCCATGCGCGACATTGGACATTATATCGACGGCGCCTACACCGCAGGCACATCAGGCCGAACCACAGACATCTTCAACCCCGCCACAGGTGAGATTACGGGCAAACTCGCCCTTGCCTCAGCGAAAGAGTTGAACAATGCAGTAGCAATCGCCAAAGCAGCGCAGCCTGCATGGGCAGCGACCAATCCTCAAAAACGCGCCCGCGTTATGATGAAATTCGTCGATTTGATGAACCGCGATATGGATAAACTCGCAGAGGCATTGTCGCACGAACACGGCAAAACAATCCCTGACGCCAAAGGCGACGTGCAGCGCGGATTGGAATGCGTCGAATTCTGTATTGGCGCCCCGCATTTGTTAAAGGGAGAATTTACCGAAAGTGCCGGCAGCGGCATCGATCTTTATTCCATGCGCCAACCATTGGGTGTCTGCGGGGGGATTACCCCATTTAATTTCCCCGCCATGATGCCGCTATGGATGTTCGCGCCCGCATTGGTATGTGGGAACGCATTTGTTCTCAAACCATCAGAGCGTGATCCGTCTGTGACGATGATGCTTGCCGAGCTGTTGGAAGAGGCTGGCCTGCCCAAAGGTGTTTTGCAAATCGTCAATGGCGATAAAGAAGCCGTTGATGCGCTTCTTGATAACCCTGATATCGCCTCCATCGGGTTTGTTGGTTCCACGCCGATTGCTCAATATGTTTATGCCCGCGCGGCCGAGGGGGGCAAGCGTGTGCAATGTTTTGGTGGTGCGAAAAACCACATGATTGTTATGCCTGACGCTGATCTTGATCAAGCCGCAGACGCTCTGGTTGGCGCTGGATTTGGTGCCGCAGGCGAACGGTGTATGGCGGTTTCCGTAGCGGTTCCTGTCGGTGAAGAAACGGCTGATCGCTTGATTGAAAAGCTCACACCACGTGTTGAGGGGTTAAAAGTTGGCCCCTACACGGCGGGCGACGACATTGATATGGGCCCCGTTGTGACGGCAGCCGCCAAGGAACGCATTTTGGGCCTTGTCGAACAAGGCGTCAAAGAAGGTGCGGAACTTGTGGTCGATGGCCGGAATTTCTCGCTCCAAGGCTATGAGGATGGCTTTTTCGTTGGGCCACATCTTTTTGACAAGGTGACGCCGGATATGTCGATCTACAAAGAAGAAATCTTTGGCCCCGTGCTCTCTACGGTGCGCGCGCAAACCTATGAAGAGGCGCTCGCCCTCGCAACAGATCATGAATACGGAAATGGAACGGCCATCTTTACCCGAGATGGCGATACAGCGCGTGATTTTGTTCAACGCGTGCAAGTGGGCATGGTCGGCGTCAATGTGCCGATCCCCGTACCCTTGGCGTATCACACATTTGGGGGTTGGAAAAAATCGGCCTTTGGCGATCTGAATCAGCATGGGCCAGATTCGATTAAATTCTACAGCCGCACCAAAACCGTCACCTCTCGTTGGCCATCTGGCATTAAAGAGGGCGGCGAATTTAACTTCAAAGCGATGGACTAATTGAAGGGGCGGCGCAAGCCGCCCGCGGGTTCGAGAGTGGCAGGTTCACCTGCCCGAACGAACCCGCCTCTATCGCGCCCCGTTAGGGGCGCAATCCCTCAATAGGGTGCATCCACTGGCCCCATCTTCACATAAACAGTTTTCAATTGGCTGTAATGTTCCAAAGCCGCCTTTGAATTTTCGCGACCCACACCGGACCCTTTCATTCCTCCAAACGGAGCTTCTACGGCCGCATCATTATAGGTATTGATATAACAAGTGCCCGCATCAAGCGCGTCAATGACGCGGTGCGCCCGCTGAATGTCATTTGTGAACACACCCGCTGCTAGACCCAGTTCAGTATCATTGGACCGCGCAATGACTTCCTCTTCGGTTTCAAAATCTAGAACCGACATAACGGGCCCAAAAATCTCTTCCCGGGCGATCGTCATATCATCTGTGACATCCGCAAACACAGTGGGTTCAATGAAAAATCCATCACCCGCAACTTCTTTACCGCCACAGACAAGGGTCGCGCCTTCGGCCACGCCTTTATCTACGAAGCCCATAACAATTTCACGCTGGGCTTTTGACACCATCGGGCCCATCTGGGTCGCTTCATCCAAAGGATCGCCCAGTTTGATATCTGCCGCGCGTTCGGCAAAACGCTTCAAAAACGCATCCTTGATATTCTTCTGAACAAAAACCCGTGTCCCATTCGAACATACCTGCCCGGTAGAATACATATTTGCGAGCATCGCACCACCAACTGCATTTTCAATATCGGCATCGTCGAAAATAATTAGGGGCGATTTTCCACCAAGCTCCATTGTTACATGTTTCATTCCTGCGGCGGCGGCGGCATAAACCTTCTTCCCAGTACCCGCAGATCCCGTAAGCGAAACTTTAGAGACGCGCGCATCTTCAACCAAGGCAGCGCCTACATCACCGTAACCTTGCACCACATTGTAAAGTCCCTTTGGCGCACCCGCTTCCACAAATATCTCTGCAATCTTAAGTGCACACAACGGGGTCGTCTCTGATGGTTTGAAAACCATGGAATTGCCGCAAGCCAAGGCAGGCGCTCCTTTCCAGCAAGCAATTTGGGTTGGATAATTCCAAGCGCCGATACCAACGCAAACACCCAGCGGAACTCGTTTCGTATAAGCCCAGTCTCCGCTTGGAAGTGGGATATGCTCTCCAGTTACCGAGCCCGCGAGTCCGCCAAAATATTCCAACGCATCCGCACCTGATGTTGCATCGACATAAAGAGTTTCCTGCATCGGCTTGCCCGTGTCATAGGTTTCCAATTCAGACAATGCATGGTTGCGCTCGCGAATGATGTCAGCGGCACGTCGCAAAACTCGGCCACGCTCTGTACCTGTCAGTTGTGCCCATTCTTTTTGCGCGGCTTGCGCTGAACTAAGTGCCGCTTCAATGATCTTAGGTGTTGCTGAGTGGAGCTTTGCAACCACTTCACCCGTTGCGGGAAACACGCATTCGATGACCACCCCAGCAGTATCTTCTACATATTCGCCGTTGATAAAATGGCTGGCTTTGGGTTGGCATTTCATTATAGGCCTCTTTCTTTCCACCACTGATCCGATTGAAACTCGGTAGGTATATTTTTCTCGTCGTAGTCCTTAACGCCCATCGCGTCGAGTAGATCATAATATTTGTCTGACAAATCTCGTTTCTTGTCCCCACACCACGGACAAAAATGCATGGCCGTCATGAAACGCGCGTCAAACCGCGACATAAAGGCGTAGCTGTCAAACTCTGGCTCGTAGATAACCATAGCATCTTCGCAATCCCAAGGGTCCTCATGCAGGTCGCATTTCGGATCGATCATCCCCACCATGGTTTCACAACAATGTTGTTTGTCTGATTTTACCATCGTCTTCCCACTCACCTGCAGACGGGTGCCTCACCAATAGCATTACAAAAAAGATCGCGCCAGAATTGGAATTCAGCGACCAAATTTGTAACTTCGCGCCTTATTTTTGCTTGTGGGTTGACCAGTTTTCAAGCGCGGCTTCATCTTCCTCCCGCGCATCAACCCAATTTTCAGCACCACCCTGATACTCTTTTTTCCAAAACGGCGCGCGAGATTTAAGAAAATCCATCATGAAGCTTGCAGCCTCAAAGGCGTCCTTGCGATGCGCGCTTGCCACAGCCACCATCATAATTGGTTCACCCAGCTCCATCCGCCCAAAACGGTGAATGACCAAACTATCAACAAGTTCCCAGCGTTGATGCGCTTCCTGCTGAATATCGCCAAGCGCTTTTTCGGTCATGCCTGGGTAATGCTCTAGCTCCAATGCCTCTAAATCCTCGCCCCGCGCAAGTCCCGAAAAACTCACCACCGCGCCCGCTTTTCCTTTTAAATCTGAAAAAGCATTTAGCTCTGCGCCGATATCGATGCTGTCTGATTGAACGCGAATGGTCACGTTAACCACCCGTCATTGGCGGGAAGAAAGCAACTTCTTCATCGCCCTGCAGCTTGGCGTCAAAATCGACAAGCTCTTGATTGACGGCAACCTTTACAGAACTTGTATCGGCAAACGCCAATGCATAGCGATCCTCGCGTGATTTTAAATGTGCTACTAAATCTGCAACGGTGCTGACCTTGGCCTCAACCTCTTCAGAGGGAAGGCCGATGCGTTCTCGCAACCAAGCGAAATACATCACGCGAAAAGACATCAAAGCGCCTCTTTAAAGAACGGCATGGCTTTTCGAAGGTAATCCACACCAGAGACCAAGGTAAGTATGGCCGCGACCCAAAAGAGCCCGACACCCCCATAGAAGCTCCAAGTCGCAGCTGTGTATTTCCAAACAAGGCCGACATG
>CAZRFT010000057.1:0-5741 GCA_964599255.1 uncultured Neptunicoccus sp.
TTCTCCCAATGGCGAGCACGTATTTCGGATTTTTTATCCGCCATAAGTCCCCTCCCTTTCAGAGTTATTGTTGTTAACAACGGTAACGCCTTCGTGACATTACCTAACGGCACATTAACCACAGAACAAAATCTCGATCAAGAAATTTGCCGCTTGATTTAGGACTGGAGGATGGCGAAAAGGACGTCAAAACTCCGGGAAAATCATGCTGAATCACGCCTTACAGACATACCTGATAAAGCCTTTCAAAGCCTTCTTCATGCGCTTGAATGCAGCACCGTTTGAGGGGGTGGATGAGCTTGAAGAGTTTTGTCGAACAAGAGCGTCATTTGTGGCTCAAACCACCCTTTTTGGCTATTTAAAGACCCGAATGGGCACTAAATTCCGTGTTTTGTTCGAAGACGAGGTTTTCGGGGCAACGATTCAGGACGCTGCAGCGCGCCTTTTTTCGACCTGTTTGGCCGACATTTCATTGTATACAATTGCACGCATTGTGAGGGATGGAAAATTGGATCCAAAAACGGCGAAAAAATTTGTCGTAAAAATGTATGAAAAATCGCTTCGAGAGGGCTTAAATGACTATCCAAGGCCAGAAATCGCCGAATCTGTGATCAAAGACGGCGATTCGCGAATCAAAGGACGAGCCAAAATTGTGAACTGGGATGAGGCTTTGGATATCTATAAAACGTTTCGACCTTCAGAAGTTGATATCGTCCGATTTGCGCCGGTCTCTGAAGAATTCAAAGAGCTAGATAAGATAATAGTGGGAAATTCGGTTCGCCTTAAATGGAATGATATCCGAGCACAGCTGGTCAAACGACTAAATGCCGAACGGATGGCGACCGAAATCGAAAAGTTATGAGTTTCACTAGGGCAGCTGGCGGGATTTCGGCGAGCCCACTATCGTCGCTATCAGCGGTGATCATAGACACCGAAACGACAGGACTGAACGTTAAGCAGGATCGGATCATCGAAATCGCTGGCGTCCGAATGAAAAGCGGCGTTGTTCAAGGCAAAAGCCACTTTCAACAACTGGTCAACCCTGGCCAACCAATACCCGCGAGTTCAACGGCTATCCACGGGCTTCGCGACAAAGATGTGAAATCTGCGCCTTCACTGGAAAATGTCTTGCCAGAGTTCAGGACTTGGCTCTCAGATGCACTGTGGATCGGGTTTTCAATTGACTATGATGTTTCTATTTTTGCGGCAGAGCATGATAGGCTGGGTGTCGCATTCACCCCTCCGCGTGTGCTTGACGTTCACGACCTCGTTGAATTTTTGCGCCCTAATCTGCCCGATTATTCACTCGAGACAATTGCCGCGTGGTTGAAGGTGTCCGTTGAGGGCAGACATCGCGCCTTGGCAGATGCTGAGATGACGGCACATATTTTCACGTGTCTCATACCTTTGCTTGAAAAGGCTGGCGTAAAAACACTGGCACAAGCTGAGCGCATTTCAAATCGGCAACTGAGCGAACTAGGCCCAACAGAAGAACCTAAACGGCAAATTG
Source organism: uncultured Neptunicoccus sp. (assembly GCA_964599255.1). Lineage (GTDB taxonomy): Bacteria > Pseudomonadota > Alphaproteobacteria > Rhodobacterales > Rhodobacteraceae > Amylibacter. The sequence goes on from CAZRFT010000057.1 coordinate 1,511, forward strand.
ATAGCTTTGCCTATCGACATCGGGTTGCCGAAGTTATGACGAGCCCTGCCTGGATCGAAAAGCCGACAGCACAACTGAAGTCCATTGTATCGACTATGCAGAAAAAGGGGTTCAGTTCGGTATTTGTGGCTGATGGGAATAAAACAGGTGTTGCCACACAAAATGCAATTTTGGCGCAAATTGCCGATCGGCCAACGACTTGGGAAAAACTTCCCCTAGCGAAAGCAAGCGAATATCCGCTACCTTTGGTTGCCGAAGATGAAATGCTATATCGCGCCCTGGATCTCTTTTTGGAGTCAGAGACAAAGCATATCGGCGTAGCGGACCCTTCGGGGAAAATTATTGGCGCCATTTCTCCTAAAGATTTAATCGGTCAACGCGCAGCAGATGATATTTCCTTTGATCGCGACATCCGTGACGCCATTTCGCGAGAAGAGCTTGGGCGGGTATGGCCAAAGTTAATTGAAGTAACGAGATCGCTCGTTGCAGAAAATGTAGAGCCGCGCCAAGTAGCAAAATTTGTTTCACGTGAGCTACAGGCATTAACCGCGCGGGCTTGCGAATTGGCCGAAATCGAGCTCGAGAATGAAGGGTTTGGAAAACCACCCGTTGAATACGCAATGATGGTTCTTGGTTCGGGCGGACGGGGTGAGTCCATGTTAGCAATGGATCAAGATAACGCAGTGATTTATGCGAATAGCCGAAAGAACAAGGCGAATGATGCTTATTTTGAAAAACTCGGGGGAAAAGTCGCAGATATTCTCGATGCAGTAGGGGTCAGCTACTGCAAAGGAGGCATCATGGCCTCGAACGCAAAATGGCGACGGACGGATAAGGAATGGGCGCGCGAAGTGGGCGAATGGATAACCCGTTCCCAGCCAGAGGATATTCTTCAATGCGACATCTTTTTCGACGCGCATGGCGTACATGGGAATGTCGATATGGTTCGCAAGTTACAAGTAGATGCCCTTGCCCAAGCTCAGAATGCTCGTCTGTTTTTGAAGGCAATGTCGATGAACGCATCTAAATTCCGATCTCCGTTGGGCATGTTCAATCGCTTGCGGAGCGTGGAAGGGCGCGTCGATCTTAAAATTGGTGGCATCATGCCGATTTTTTCTGCCGCTAGGGTGTTGGCCTTGTCTTGCGGTTTTGCCGGTCGCGCAACACCTGATCGACTGAGCGCTGTCAAAGAGCGCAGCGATATTGATCCTCAACTGATCGAGAATTTGGATGCGGCACATAAGATTTTCATTACTCGAATATTGGCGCAACAACTCGACGATCTGCGTGCTGGAATTAAGCTGTCGAATACCGTGGAACTTCGAAAACTGTCAGATTCACAAAAAAGCAATCTGATATGGGCTTTAAAACAAAGTGCGGAGATCCCAACCATCTTAGGCGTACCACCGTCGTAAAGCGGAAGTCGCCTGAACGAGCCTGAACATGGGCCAAATTCCAACAAATTTTTAAAATTTCGAAGTTTTTCCTTTACAGGAAAAGCAATTCAGCACACCATATATTGTAAGGGGTAGCGGACATACCCCGAAATTTAGAGCTTTCCCCCGCATTTTGTGGGTTAGAGAGCCAATACAGGGACGAGCAGATGGCAACCACTGAAAGCCTTTTTGAATCCACTGAAATCCATCCTATCGACATCGTTGAAAACATTGCTGAAACCCGTGATTGGGATTTCGATCGCATTGCGGATGATCAAATCGCGATGGTTGTTGAAGGAAGCTGGCGAAGCTACTCGGTTACGCTTGCTTGGTCGCAATATGATGAATGTTTGCGGATGATCTGTAGCTTTGAAATGGAGCCGCCCAAGGATAGACAGGCTGAGCTTTACCACACGCTTAATCTTGTCAATGATCGTTGCTGGACAGGCGGATTTTCCTTCTGGGAGCAACAAAAATTGATGGTCTATCGCTATGGTTTGGTTTGCTCTGGTGGCCATAATGCTTCGGCCGAACAAATTGACCAAATGATGCACCGGGCGGTTTCAGCCTGCGAGCAATTCTATCCAGCCTTTCAAATGGCGTGTTGGGGAGACCAAACAGCCGAAGAGTGCGTGAATGTTGCTATCGGCCAAGCCTACGGTCGCGCCTAAACTAAACCAAAAAGAAGCTACCGAGCCTCGCTTCGAGTAAGCCCTATATCTGCTTGTAGTCGTTCACTTTACCCGTCACTAACAAACTATAGAGATGGGGAACATTATGCCTGAAATCACCTTTGATGATTTTCTTAAAGTAGACATTCGCTGCGGCGTTATTGAACGCGCGGAACCCTTTCCAGAGGCGCGAAAACCGGCAATCAAATTGTGGATTGATTTTGGCGAGGCGATAGGCGTCAAAAAGTCCTCTGCTCAAATCACAAAACATTATTCGCCAGAAGCGCTTGTCGGTAAACAGGTGATCGCAGTGGTCAATTTTCCTCCACGTCAAATCGGCCCGGTCATGTCAGAGGTTTTGGTCCTCGGTATGCCTGACGACGAAGGGGAAGTGGTGTTATTGGGACCAGATAAAAACATTCCCATCGGGGGAAGAATGTTTTGAGCCGCAAATACGCGACAGTGCTTTGTCGGAATTCGAATGATGCAAAAAACGACATTCGCTATAACTCCGACAAAGGAAGATTCTGAATGCTTAAACAGCCTAAAATTGAGACTTCGCCCAAGGTTTCGGACGAAATTCGTAAAACGACTTGTTACATGTGCGCCTGCCGGTGCGGCATCAATGTCCATATGCGCGATGGCAAAGTCGCTTACATCGAAGGCAACCGTGATCACCCCGTAAACAAAGGGGTTCTTTGCGCCAAGGGATCAGCGGGAATTATGCAGGTCAACGCGCCTTCCAGATTGCGCGCGCCTCTTAAACGTGTCGGGCCCCGCGGTTCTGGAGAATTCGAAGAAATCAGTTGGGATGAGGCCCTTGAAATTGCATCCACGCGATTGAATAAAATTCGAAAATCAGACCCTTCTAAACTGGCGTTTTTTACAGGTCGCGATCAATCTCAAAGTTTCACGAGTTTCTGGGCGCAAAATTTTGGCACACCGAATTATGCAGCCCATGGTGGATTTTGTTCCGTAAACATGGCTGCCGCTGGCATCTATACGATGGGTGGCGCTTTTTGGGAATTTGGGCAGCCAGACTGGGATCACACAAAGATGTTTATGATCTTCGGTGTCGCGGAGGATCATGACAGTAACCCAATAAAAATGGGTTTGGGCAAGATCAAAGCCCGCGGCGCAAAGGTCGTCGGTGTAAACCCAATTCGCACAGGCTATAACGCAGTTGCAGATGAGTGGGTGGGAATTACGCCTGGCACAGATGGCCTTTTTATTACCGCGCTGATCCATGAATTGATGAAGGCAGGAAAAATCGACCTTCACTACTTAGCGCAATACACCAACGCTCCCGTGTTGATTGATGGGGATCCAAAATCTGATACCTTTGGCCTCTTCCTGCGTGATAAAGATGGTAAAGAGCTGGTCATAGATCGAAGAACGGGCAAGCCTACGCCTTTTGATAAAAAAGGTGTTCAACCTGATCTGAACGGACAAATCCGCAAAGCGGGCAATAGCCATGTAACCGTTTTCCATAAAATGGCGGAGCTTTACTTGGATCCCAAAAATGCTGCCGAAAATGTAGCGGAAAAATGTGGTGTTCCGGCTGAGCAAATCAAACGCCTTGCTGCCGAATTGGCGATCACCGCATTCGAAGAAGAAATCCGCATTAAACAAAAATGGACGGATTTCCGCGGCGAAACGCACAAAGAAATGATCGGGCGGCCTGTGTCTTTCCACGCAATGCGCGGTATTTCTGCGCATGCAAATGGCTTCCAGACCTGTCGTTTATTGCATGTTCTTCAAATCATCCTTGGATCCGTCGAAGTGCCTGGTGGCTTCCGCTTCAAACCACCTTATCCAAAACCGGTGGAGGCGCATCCCAAGCCGCATTGCAAAGTGACACCTGACACACCGCTTGATGGCCCGCATTTGGGCTTCACACGTGGGCCAGAGGATCTTGCATTACGAGAAGATGGGTCGCCCGCGCGTATTGATAAAGCGTTCACTTGGGAAAATCCCATGTCGAGCCACGGGTTGATGCATATGGTGATCTCCAACGCGCATGCAGGCGATCCCTATAAGATCGATACGTTGTTTATGTATATGGCGAATATGAGCTGGAACTCTTCGATGAACACCGAAGGGGTGATCGCGATGCTAACCGAT
>CAZRFT010000058.1:0-2360 GCA_964599255.1 uncultured Neptunicoccus sp.
TGACGTGATCCGCCGTCCGGTGATTACAGAGAAGACAACAATGGCGTCTGAGAACAACGCCGTTGCCTTCGAAGTTGCTATTGATGCGAACAAACCGATGATCAAAGAAGCGGTTGAAACGCTCTTTGGTGTAAAGGTGAAGGCCGTGAATACAACGATCACCAAAGGTAAGGTGAAACGTTTCCGCGGCAAGCTGGGCAAACGCCCAGACATCAAAAAAGCATATGTGACGCTCGAAGAGGGCAACACAATTGACGTATCGACTGGGCTGTAAACGGCCCAGTTTTAATTTAACCAGCGTGGCAACACGCCAATAAACGGAAGACAGAAAGCATGGCACTAAAGTCGTATAAGCCAACGACGCCAGGCCAACGTGGGTTGGTTCTGATTGACCGTTCTGAGTTGTATAAGGGTCGCCCCGTTAAAGCACTGACCGAAGGTCTGCGCAAAAACGGTGGCCGTAACAACACAGGCCGGATCACAATGCGTCGCAAAGGTGGGGGTGCAAAGCGCCTTTACCGTATCGTAGACTTCAAGCGGAGCAAAATGGATGTATCCGCGACAGTCGAACGTATCGAATATGATCCTAACCGCACAGCATTCATCGCATTGGTGAAATATGAGGATGGTCAACAAGCCTATATCCTTGCACCTCAGCGTTTGGCGGTAGGTGACACGGTTGTATCTTCGCAAAAAGCGGACATTAAACCTGGTAACGCAATGCCATTTTCAGGCATGCCAATCGGGACAATCGTTCACAACATTGAATTGAAACCTGGCAAAGGTGGTCAGATCGCACGCGCGGCTGGCACATATGCACAGTTCATCGGTCGCGACGGCGCTTATGCGCAAATTCGTCTGTCTTCTGGTGAGCAGCGTTTGGTGCGTCAGGAATGTATGGCAACAATCGGTGCCGTATCAAACCCAGACAATTCAAACCAAAACTTCGGTAAAGCTGGTCGGAACCGCCATAAAGGCATCCGCCCTTCTGTACGTGGTGTTGTTATGAACCCGGTCGATCACCCACATGGTGGTGGTGAGGGTCGGACCTCTGGTGGTCGTCACCCAGTGACGCCTTGGGGTGTTCCAACCAAGGGTAAACGCACACGCAAAAACAAGACGACGGATAAGTTTATCATCCGCTCTCGTCACGCACGTAAGAAGGGACGTTAAGATATGTCACGTTCAGTATGGAAAGGTCCTTTCGTCGACGCATATGTTCTCAAGAAAGCTGAGAAAGCGCGCGAATCTGGCCGCAATGAAGTTATCAAAATCTGGTCCCGTCGTTCGACGATCCTGCCACAATTCGTGGGTCTAACTTTTGGCGTATATAACGGCCAAAAGCATATCCCCGTGTCAGTTTCAGAGGACATGATTGGTCAGAAATTCGGCGAATATTCTCCAACGCGCACCTACTACGGTCACGCGGCGGATAAGAAAGCGAAGAGGAAGTAAGCCATGAGCAAAGATAAAAACCCTCGTCGCGTCGCAGAAAATGAAGCCTATGCAGTAGCGCGCATGTTGCGCGGTTCTCCGCAGAAGCTGAATTTGGTTGCACAAATGATCCGTAACAAGCCTGTTGATAAGGCGTTGGCGGAGCTGACATTCTCTAAACGCCGTGTCGCACAGGACGTTAAGAAATGCCTGCAATCAGCAATTGCGAATGCAGAAAACAATCACGGGCTGGATGTGGACGAATTGATCGTCGCAGAAGCCTATGTCGGTAAGAATTTGACAATGAAGCGTGGTCGTCCGCGGGCACGTGGTCGTTACGGCCGCATTCTGAAGCCATTTTCCCAACTGACAATCAAAGTGGCTCAACCAGCAGAGGAGCAAGCGTAATGGGACAGAAGGTAAACCCAATTGGCTACCGCCTTCAGGTAAACCGTACGTGGGATTCTCGTTGGTATGCCGACAAAAAAGAATATGGTGATCTGCTTCTTGAGGATTTAAAGATCCGCGACTTCATCAAAGAAGAATGTAAGCAAGCAGGTGTTTCCCGTGTGATCATCGAACGTCCGCATAAAAAATGCCGCGTTACCATTCATTCCGCACGTCCAGGCGTGATCATCGGGAAGAAAGGTGCCGACATTGAAACACTGCGCCGCAAAGTTGCGAACCTGACAGATTCTGAATTGCACCTCAACATCGTTGAAGTCCGCAAGCCAGAGCTGGACGCGCAATTGGTTGCAGAAAGCATTGCACAACAGATGGAACGCCGTGTGTCTTTCCGTCGTGCGATGAAACGTGCGGTACAAAACGCAATGCGCATGGGCGCACTTGGTATTCGTGTGAACGTATCTGGCCGCTTGGGTGGTGCAGAGATCGCACGGACTGAGTGGTATCGTGAGGGCCGCGTG
>CAZRFT010000059.1:0-5080 GCA_964599255.1 uncultured Neptunicoccus sp.
ATGAAACCCGATGTCGTTGGAGCCGCGATCGACAAAGCCCAAGCAGATGTCCCGCGCAACGCGCAGGACTGGCCGATACTTTATATGTCTCCACGGGGTCGTCCCTTTACCCAAAAGGACGCACAACGGTTCGCTGATGCCCAAGGGATAACAATTCTTTGTGGGCGGTTCGAAGGCGTCGACGAGCGCGTCTTGGAAGAATACGAAATTGAAGAGATTTGTGTGGGTGATGCGGTTCTGACAGGCGGTGAACTCCCCGCCCAGCTAGTGATCGACGCGACTACACGGTTATTGCCGAATGTGCTGGGGAACGAGGCCTCGACCGAGGAGGAAAGCTTCCAAAACGGCCTGCTAGAACACCCCCAATATACCCAACCGCGCGAATGGCGCGGCCGCGAAATTCCCGATGTACTTCTGTCTGGAAATCACGGAGCAGTCGATAAGTGGCGCAAAGAGAAATCAAAAGAAATCACCAAAGCGCGTCGCCCCGATCTATTGGCGGATGATAATGACGGATAAAATGTGGGCCATCGTCACGACGGGCAATGGTGGCTATGACAAGCTCGAATATCGTCAGGAACCGATCCCTGTTCCTGGCAAAGGCGAAGTGCTTTTGCGCGTCCTTGCCGCTGGGGTAAACAACACCGAAATCAACACACGCCTTGGCTGGTATTCCTCCAGTGTCACAACCGACACTAAAGCCACGTCCGATCATCAAGAGGCGCATGGAGAACAAAAATCCGACGGCGGTTGGAATGAAGCCACGCCGTTCCCTTTCATCCAAGGCACAGATTGCTGCGGAGAGGTCGTCGAGGCAGAGGATAAATCCTTGCTTGGCCGCCGCGTGATCGTGCGGGCCTCTATGCGGGCCCGCGGTTATGACGTGATGGACAATATCTGGATGGGGTCAGATTTTAATGGCGCCTTTGCGGAATATGTCAAGGTTCCGGCATCCGAGGTTTTTCCCGTTCAAACTGATTGGTCGAACGAAGAGCTCGCCACCATTCCCTGCGCCTATGGCACGTCAGAAAACATGTTGCATCGCGCAGGCCTAAAAGAAGGAGAAACCGTTTTGATCCCCGGCGCATCGGGGGGTGTTGGATCCGCGACGGTGCAGCTTGCCAAACGACGCGGCGCAAAAGTGATCGCAGTCACCAGCAAAGGCAAAGAAGCGCAGCTTCGCGATATCGGTGCAGACATAATTCTGGATCGCGCGGATGATTTGGTCGACGCCTTGGTTGAAAGCACGGTAGATGTGGTGGTCGATAACGTTGCTGGACCGGGCTTCCCTGCTCTACTGAAAGTTTTGAAACGTGGCGGACGCTACGTATCCTCTGGCGCCATTGCTGGCCCCATCGTGGATCTGGACATGCGCGATATGTATCTAAAGGATATCCGCCTGATCGGATGTACCGCTTGGGACGAGCCCGTTTTTTCCAACCTAATTGGCTATATTGAACGTGGTGAAATTAAGCCGTTGGTTGCGAAAACTTTCCCGTTAAAGGACATCGCCAAAGCCCAAGCGGAGTTCTTGGAAAAGAAGCACATTGGAAATTTTGTCTTGGTGCCGCCACTGCCTGAACCGGCGTAATCCTCACACTCAAGGTGACTGATTTTATTGAATGACTCCACCTCACAGAGCTCTTGCATCATGGTCTTAATGGGTCTAAAGACCCCGCTACTCGGCCCTTTTGGGTGTGCGAGTCGTTTGGGTTATGGTTCTTCTCCATCACTTCGAAAAAACGGCAAACCACAAACGAGGTGAAAGCAACGTCGATTTGAACCTCCGGCGGGCGCATATGCGGACCCGAAAGAAGACCGGAAGCAAGCAATCGGAAAAAACCTTCGCCCGCAAAAGGGTGAGCAAGAAAAGGAATGAGTTCAATGAACGTGCTTGAACAGCTAAACGCTGAACAGATCGCGTCACTCGGCAAAGATATCCCTGATTTCAAAGCAGGCGATACAGTCCGTGTTGGCTTTAAGATCATTGAGGGCTCTCGCTCTCGTATCCAGAATTACGAAGGTGTTTGTATCTCCCGCAAAGGCGGTGACACAATCGACGCAGCCTTTACGGTTCGTAAGATTTCATTTGGTGAAGGCGTGGAACGTGTATTCCCACTTTACTCTACAAACATCGATTCAATCGAAGTAGTTCGCCGCGGCCGTGTTCGCCGTGCGAAACTTTACTACTTGCGCTCACGTCGCGGTAAATCTGCACGTATCGCAGAGAAGACAAACTACAAACCAAAGAAGGATGCATAAAGCCATGAAACAAGATATTCATCCTGACTACCACACCATCACGATCAAAATGACGGATGGCACAACTTATGAAACACGCTCAACTTACGGCGAAGAAGGCACTACGCTTTCACTCGATGTTGATCCTACAGTGCACCCTGCTTGGACGGGTGGCGGTGCAAAATTGACCGACGCTGGCGGCCGTGTTTCTAAGTTTAAGAAGAAATACGACGGATTGGGTTTCTAAGCAGCCGTCACATAGATTTAAGAAACGCCGCTTGCCACAAGCGGCGTTTTTGTTTTTAGCTGTTTAGTGACAGACTGGGTGAGCGATGGCGCATGTCATAACCATTGGAAATGAAAAAGGTGGGGCGGGTAAATCCACCCTGTCGATGCATATTGCCTGTGGGCTTTTGCAATCCCAAAGGCGCGTTGGCATCATGGATTTGGACATTCGACAACGCACGCTTGATCGCTTCTTTCAAAACCGCGCGGCTTTTGGCGAGGCGATCGGTGTCGCGGTCAGCATGCCGCAGATTGAAAGCCTCCCCGATAATATTTCTGATTTTGCGCCAGACACGGTTTTTGAAAATACGCTTCAACTCTTGATGCAATCGAACGATTATGTGGTGATCGATTGCCCGGGCGCTCTGACCGTATTGTCAGAACTTGCACACGCGGCCGCCAATACATTGGTCACGCCGATGAATGATAGTTTCATCGATTTTGACATGTTGGGCCGCGTCGACAGCGAAGGGGAGAAAGTCTTACGCCCCTCCATCTACGCAGAGATGGTATGGATCGCGCGCAAAGAACGTCAACTTCAGGGGCTTGATCCCATCGATTGGGTCGTCGTGCGAAATCGCCTTGCTCGGCAACATATGCATAACAAACGCAAAGTTTCCGCAGCTCTAGAAGATCTGTCTAAACGCATCGGCTTTCGCCTTGTCCCAGGTCTTTCAGATCGGGTGATCTATAAAGAGCTTTTTACAAAAGGTCTGACGATCCTTGATGACAGCAGCAAAACAGGGGCTGGATTTTCGCTATCAAACATCGCCGCGAAGCAGGAGCTTCGCGACTTGATGACGGGTCTCAATCTGCCAAATTTTGAGCTTGGGTTTTAAGCCGCAGCGGCCGCTAAACGGGACTTGCGATAACGATAGCCAAGCAGCGCGACCAATATAGCGGCATAAATCATCGGCTCCACTTCCCAAGTTTTTGTCAACAACATGAAATGGAGCACCGCACCAATCGCAATCAGGTACACGAGTTTGTGGATTTTTCGCCAAACAATGGGCCCGATTTTACGGATTGCTGGATTGTTCGATGTTAATGCCAAGGGCACCATCAGGACAAAGGCAATCATTCCAAAAGTGATATAAGGCCGCTTCACGATATCTTTCCAAATCTCCGCCAAATCGAGGCTTTGATCAAACACCACATAAACCGTGAGATGTGCGAGCGTATAATAAAACGCCATCAAACCAATCGCGCGGCGATATTTGATTAAGTTGATCTTGGTCAATTCCCGCAATGGCGTGACCGCAAGCCCAGCAATTAAAAACTGCAAAGCAAGCTCGCCAACCTCGTGCTCAAAAACACGTATTGGATCTGCGCCCAGCCCACCGGTCAACATCCAATACGTATAAAGCCCCAGCGGAATGAACAGCAGAATATAAATCGGCCAAGGCGGGATGCGCCGCGTGACGGCATTGATACGATCAGCAATCATGCCTGCTCCCCTAGTGGAACTTAATCAAATCCATGCCTTCATACATGGATGCAACTTCGGCCTCATAGCCATTAAACATCGGCGTATCGCGCTTGAACAATCCACCCGATACAACGCGTTCACGTTTTTGGCTCCAACGGGGATGATCGCGATTGGGGTTCACATTAGAAAAGAAGCCGTATTCATTTGGGGCAAGCTTGTTCCAAGTTGTTGGCGGCTCTTTATCCACCACTGTGATCTTCACAATCGATTTGATCGATTTATACCCATATTTCCAAGGCACCACCAAACGCAACGGCGCGCCGTTTTGCTTTGGCATTTCCTCGCCATACATACCTGTGGCAATCATGGTCAGGGGATGCATCGCTTCATCCATCCGCAAGCCCTCAACATAGGGCCACGGGAAGCGTGGGTTCCAATTGATGCCCGGCATTTCTTCTGGGCGGTTCAAGGTTTCAAAAGCCACATATTTTGCACCAGGTGCAGGATCGGCCTTCTTCAAAATCTCTGACAGTGAAAACCCAATCCACGGCACAACCATCGACCACGCCTCAACACAGCGGAACCGATAAATCCGCTCCTCAAGTGCGATGCCGGACAAAAGATCGGCCAGATCATAATTGCCGGGCTTGCCAACCATGCCACCAATTTCCACGGACCAAGGATCGGTTGTCATCTGATGCGCATTTTTCGCAGGATCATCTTTGCGCGTCCCAAACTCATAAAAATTGTTATATGAGGTCGCACCATCCTTGGGCGTCACCTCAATATCGCTTGGCACACCATACTTGGTTTTCTTGAATTTCAATTGCGCCGCTGCTGCGGGCAATCCCATAGATGCCGCTAGGCCCAATCCAGCAGCCCCACCAATAATTTTACGACGGTTTAAAAAATCGCCTCTTGGCGTGATATCTGAAAATTTCAGTGATCCATTATAGTTGCGCATCGCAGTCCCTTTCGTTGCTCAACTGTGGGCATAAACCAAAGCCTAAGAATACAGAAATAAACGCAGGTCACAGTTTCGTTGGAAATGTTACGGACGTGGGTAGATATCCGAGAGGAGTTTCGTGCGCCCTCCGCCTTGAACAATGCGGACATGCTTGCGGC
>CAZRFT010000060.1:0-5886 GCA_964599255.1 uncultured Neptunicoccus sp.
CAGAATGCCGTTACACCCGTCCCCTTGCTGGCGAGGTTGAAGGCGGCGATATCGCGGGCCCGGATGGTAAACTATTGGGTCATGACGATAACGGTGAACCAATCACCCTTCGCACAGGGCGCTTTGGCCCCTATGTTCAGCGCCGAGAAGCGACTGAGGAAGAGAAGAAGCCGCCCCGCACTTCCGTGCCCAAAGGCACCGATTTGGCAACGGTGGATCTGGCCCGCGCGCTTCAGCTTCTCTCGCTACCGCGCGTGATCGGCGACCATCCTGATGGCGGCCCCCTAAAAGCCGCAATCGGCCCTTATGGCCCCTACGTGCTGTGGGAAAAGCCCCCAGCAGAGGAAGGCGGCAAAGTTCAAAAAATCTATGCCAATATCAAAGACCCTGAAGAGATTTATGATATCGGCATGAACCGTGCCGTCGAATTGGTGACCGAGAAGGCGAATAAGACCGGTCGCGGCAAAGCCGCAGAGCCGCTTAAAGCACTTGGTGAACATCCCAGTGACGGGGGTGAAATCAACGTCATGGACGGGCGTTATGGCCCATATGTGAAATGGAAAAAGGTCAATGCGACCCTTCCAGAAGATGTCGAGCCCAAGGACGTGACCATCGAAATGGCTGTGCGTCTGATTGATGAAAAGCAAGCCAAAAAAGGCGGGCGGCGCAAAAAAGCCTAGCGCGTCGCCTTATACACCGACGAGAGTAACGAGGCGGAAAGCAGAACCAAAAACCACTGGATCGCCCCGCCCAGCACGACCCCGACGATGGATTGTGCTGGTAAGAAGCTGATGATCATTACGCCAAAGAAACTTACCGCCAAATGAAGTCCAGCCAGACCCCACAAGGGACCCGCAATATCTTGGGTGCGATTCATGGATTCACGCAGGCGCATGGGTTCATCCAGCGCCGCAGCAGGCAGGATCAACCCTGCTCTAAAAATCACATAATAGCCGACCCACATCATTACCAAGGGTAAGAGCGCGACAAAGCCGCCCAAGCCAATCGCACCCAAAATCCCGATCAACAAACCAAAGGGAAAGGCGACGGCAAAAGCGATCATCACCCCAAGCAGAACCGTATTACCCAGATATCGCAAAACGCGCCCCGTATCCCAGCGCGGCAAGATCGAGGGCAGTCGAACGCCGCCCAATGCAAATCGATGCCATTCAATCGCCACCCAGGCAAAAACCACAAAGCTGATAATGCCATTGATCAAGGAAGCCACCAAGATATCCGTGGGCATGCCCGCCCCGCCTTCTTCAAAAATTGCAGGATCAATCGTGGGTGGTGCAATCGCACCGATCATGGCGACATAAATTGCGGATGTCACAAGGATCGACAGGATAAAGACCACACCCGAAAACCGAAGCGCTTCGGCAAGGTTATCGCGGACCGTATCAACGGCTTCTTGGAAAAGTTCCCAAACATGAATAGATGGCTTCGTCATGTCGGCACTGATACCGACAAAGATGGGCGATCTTCAAGCGTGTAATCGCGTCTCTATCTTTTCTACTATGGTTTTGCAGGTGGCGACCCAATCACCCTTATCGCTTAGCTTCCCAGAGAGTTGATTTGCCTCTTCGCAAAGCCGCTTATCGCCAGCGGTTTGCGCAACAGATGATAAAAACTGCGCGCAATATCCCGCGCGCCGCGCATCGAGGCTTTCAATCGTTTCAAATAAAATTTGCCGAATTTGCAACAAGTCATCCGTTAAGCTCGCCAAGTCAGGCTCGATGGTTTGCCCCACAACCACGGGGCGGAATACCTTTGGCGCCAATTCCTTCGGCAGCACCGATAAAATCGCCTGTTGAAATTGTGCAAGATCAAAAAAGGGCTTCATCATGAACTTCTTTGCACCAAGCGCCAGAGCTTGCTCGCGCATCGTATCTTCGCCGCTCATGGCAATAACCGGTACATCGTGAATGTGATCATCAAATTCTTGCATGATGTCCAAACCAGATCCATCAGGCAGTCCAATATCAAGCAAGATCACATCAGGTTTGTATATCTTTATATGTTTGCGTGCCGCTGTGATGCTGTCGGCACGGCGCAATCGCGCACCCGATCGGATTGCCATAAGCCGAATAGCATCGGAAAAATACCGGCTGTCTTCGATCATGAGCAAGGTAACGCCCAGTAATGGTCGTCCCGTCCCGCCGTCCATGCGGCGAGAAAAATCAGCCTTCAACAGCTCATCCATTGCGCCTTCCTTTTCTTTTTATTCATCTAAGGCAAAAATTGGTGAACGGAGGCTTAACGAACGCAAAAATGTGAGCAATGGCTGTCTTGACACAAAGGCGTTCGCGACGGAGATAGACAAGTAAGTTAAGGAAGCCTTATGACCATCACAGCCGCCCTAATTTTGTTTTCGCTCACGTGGACGATTGCGTTTTTTCTAACCATTCAGATCAAAACAAAAACCCAAGCCGAAAGCGACGAAGAGGTGGTTGCTGGTACCCCTGCATCGGCGCCCGAAGGCGAACATGTGAAGCGCTACGCGTTAATTGCAACCATGATAACCGTACCGCTCTGGTTATTTGAGCTTTGGTTCGTACAGTCGGGTCTGTTGACGATCGAGATGTTTGATTTTTACGGGGTCGTCAGCGACTGAGTGTTCAATCGATGGAACATATGAGTAAAGGTTGCGACCCCTAAAATCGGCACCAAAATATTAATTACGGGTATCGTCAACGGCACCGCCATCAAAAATCCTGCCATCCAAATCTGCCAGCGATGTTTGGCGCGCATTTTATTTGCCCCCTCACGCCCCAGCCACCGCATTGCAACAACCTGAAAATACTCGCGTCCCAATAGAATGCCGTTCACAATCCAAAAGATGACGGGTGCCAGTAGGGTGGAAGCAAAATAAATCACTAAACCGATTAAATTCACGACAATCAGGATGCACATGAACAGCACGGCTTCTTTAAGTTGCTCGCTTATGGGTCGCGGTGCGGGCGGATCCAAATGGGCGTAATGTTTCGCTTCAACTGCCCCTGCAATGGGCTCCAACATCACACCCAGAAACAGGGCCGCCACGGGGATCATCAAAAAAACTGAGGCCCCAATCATCGCCACGAGAACAAAGCCAGACAAAAGATTGCTAAGCCATGCAATTTCACCGAACCAAGGAAGGATAATTTGATCTGGCAGCAAAAGCTGCACGACCCCAGTTGCGCCTGCAAGCAGGGCAATCGACATCGCCAACCCCAAGCCCAAAACCCGCCAAAAACGAAGATCACCAATTTGGCTAACCGCCTTTAGGAAATCACTAAAAATCATTTTGTAGCCATCGGGGCCGTTAGCGAAGAAAGGCGTTTGATTTGCCGACCATCCTCATCAAAATTCGTCGGATCGAGCCACGCATCATAGGCGCTTTTTAAGGGCGTCCAATCTTTGTCGATCACCGCAAACCAAGCTGTATCGCGATTGCGACCTTTATACATTGTCGCTTGGCGAAACGTGCCTTCGTAGTAAAACCCATAGCGCTTTGCGGCGTTCATGGATGCCGCATTTAAGGCATCACATTTCCACTCAAACCGGCGATATCCTGCATCAAAGGCCCAATTCATCATTAGGTAAATCGCCTCTGTCGCAGCTTTCGTTTTCTGCAAAGCAGGCGCAAAATTAATATGCCCTACCTCGATAGAACCGCTTTCGGGTTTGATCCGCAAGAAGCTCGCAACGCCGCCAAATGCATCGGCTTCTTTATCATAAATCGCGTAGAAAAAGGGATCCTTTTGGCCTGACATTTCCTCAAGCCAAACGCCATAGGCGCGCGCTGATTTGAACGGCCCATAAGGAAGATAGGTCCAGATATTGCCCTCGCTATCCGCGGAATTGGCTTTATGAAGGGCAGTGCCATGCTTTTTCGCCAACGGCTCCAAACGCGCATATTGCCCATCCAGTGCCACAGCTTTTGGGCGCTTTGGCGGCGTCCAATTTGGCACAGCGGGACCAATTGGTCTTCGCGTAATCATGTTCAGAGGTTCCCCGTTATATAGTCCACTAAGCTATATAGGTGCGGATACCCGACATAGTAAGGGAGGGAAAGACAAGTTTTTCCAACTGCGACGGTTCGAGCCCAAATAAATCCCTAATCGCGATGGCTAGATACTCTCGTATATCTGCCGTGGGCATCAAATCTCGATCTTGGTAAAGGTCCCGCGACCGCAAGCCCGGCCAATCACCATATACCTGCCCGCCTTTGACGGCGCCCCCTGCCATTAACATTGCACCACCTGTGCCGTGATCAGAGCCACGTGACCCATTCATCCGAACCGTGCGTCCAAATTCTGTCACCGCGACAACGGTCGTCGTGTCCCACACCGCGCCCAGTTCGGATTTTAAGGTCAAAATCGCCTCTGACAACTGACCCAAGGGCCCGTTGATCGCACTTGCCTGATTGGCATGGGTGTCCCATCCGCCGATGGAAAAGGCCGCGATCCGCGTCGATTGCAAAAGCTGCTGTGCTGAAAAACGTGCCAGCGCTTGGGCACGTGCCGCACCCTTGGCATTCGCAAGATTGGCCTGCATTTGGCGCGCCATATCCATATCTGCGTCCATACCTTGCAACTCCATCACCTCTTCTGACAACAAAATTGCCGTCTCCGCACTTGCGTGAAACAAGGGATCATCGGCATAGATTTGTTGCAGGAATCTTTGTCCTTGATCTGATATTGGCAAGGTGCGCCCTGGCGACCAGCTCGAGCTTGGCGCATCCCCTTTCAACAGGATCAAATCTTCTGTTCCGACAGCAAAGGCTGTTTCAGCATGAACCCCTTCCATCTGGGTGAGCATCCGATTTAACCAGCCGCTAATTTTTGGGGCATTGTAATAAGCCTCTAAATCGCCAAAGCCCGCCTCTAACAAATCCTGACCATCAAAATGCGACCGCTTATCACGATAAGGCGTGGACACCGCGTTGGCAAAAGCCAGCTCTCCTGCATTCCACAGAGGCAAGAAATCGCCAAGTGCGGGGTGCATCGCATAAAAATCGCTGATCTCATGTTGGCCCTTTGGATCAAAATCAGGGCGCATCACGCGCAAGGATTTATCCCCAACAGGGCGCAACACATCCAACCCATCCATTGCCCCGCGCAGGATAATCACCACCAACCGGTTCTCGCTTGGCACCGAGGCGTAAGTCACAGGTGTGATCAAAGGGGACGCCGCGGCCGAACATGCAACACCTGCTGCTTTTAGAAGAAACGAACGTCGATCCATCTGGCTACCTCCGGTTAAATTCAGGAGAGGCAAGGATCATCGCGATCGCCTCTTCTTTGCTTTGGGATTTATGCGCGGCAAAGCGCAGCGCTTCGCTCGCCCGCCCAACCCCTAACGCGTGATCTATGAACGCTCTGGGATCTGTGCGCGGCGCAATTAAGCGGGCCACTTGCAAGGCCCATTGAAGCCGCCCCGCAAGCGCTGATGGCGTCACCCAAGCTTCTGCCTCTTCGGGCCAACCATCGGGTCCGGGTGCGCGACCAAATTCCTGTCCCATCAATTGCATCGGACGAAGGACAAGATCGCGGTAGTTACGCATATCGTCACCCATCATCGCCGCCCGCGTCACACCTGCCGCCCGCAGGCCAGAGGCGATATATTCAAAGGGTGGCTTCACCTTTGCCCCCATCGCCCCCCAAGCGGCAGGATGATCCAGCATCGCGGCATAGGTCGCACTTAAATCCCCATCAGAACGCAAGTAGGCATCTGCCATTTTCTC
The DNA here is from genome assembly GCA_964599255.1 of uncultured Neptunicoccus sp. Classification (GTDB taxonomy): domain Bacteria; phylum Pseudomonadota; class Alphaproteobacteria; order Rhodobacterales; family Rhodobacteraceae; genus Amylibacter. The sequence continues at coordinate 5,729 of CAZRFT010000060.1, forward strand.
CACAAATTCTGAATCAGGCTCACCGCCAACAAAATGAATAGCGAGTTTTCGGGCCAGATGACGAGCTGTGTCAGGATGCAAACTGACATCTTCAAGGAAAGTCCGAATATCGGCTCGCCCTTGCCCATAAGTATTTCCCAATATCACCTTCGGGCCGG
>CAZRFT010000061.1:0-2164 GCA_964599255.1 uncultured Neptunicoccus sp.
AAGAGCAGATGTATCGTATTCTCGACTGCGTAGATTAGAACCGTCAAAGGGAGCGCGTATACCGCAAAAGCCAATCCGACTTGAAGGTCAATCCGATCTTCGAAGGCGGCAAAACTAACGAGCATAATCAACACTATCATATAGGTTAAGAGCACCTGGGCCAAAAGCTGTCCCAAACAGATGCGCCAAGGGGCAATCGGTAGGGTCTTGTAGATTTCCATTCGGCTCAAATCCCCGCGGAAATCGCAAACCAGCGTGCGCGGCAAGATGTAGCCGAAAAAAATGTAGATAAAGGTTAACACTCTAGGATCGGTTGCTGGCACGCCCACCGTTGCCGTCAGCGGACCGACGCAGGCCGCCAGAGACGCAAAGACTAGGATGACTTTGAACGAGTTGCGAGCCGCGTGAAGCGCCTGTCGCCACGCAATGGGCCCTAAGCCGCCCCAGATTGGTGCGCGTCGATAGGAGCGCACCTCAATCCGATCCGATGCCCAAAATGATCCACCTTGCTTCATCCGTTCCCAAAGTGCGCTTCGTTTTGCGTTTTCGCTTAAAGAGCGGTCTGTTGCGCCCGCGTCGAGCGCAATGACCATGCGTAGAAGCGCAAGGTTAATGATCACGGCGAGCACAGCCCATAAAGCCAGATACGGAAAAAAAGATGATGCAACAAAGAGTTCAGTGAACACGATGTAGGGAATTAGGATGATGGTGCCGATCCAAGAATGACGAAACTCTGATAGAAGATCAAACAAGCCGCGATCGGGTGCTGCCCAAGCATAAAGCAAGGTAGCGATTGCGCCTAAAAAGAGTATCACCGCTACAAATCGTCGTATCCAAGCGAACGTGCCGCCGTCCAACGACTGAACCGACATGCCGATAACAGCGCTGTTTAATTGCACGAAAATAAGCGTCAGAAAGGAGCCAACAAAAGCGATCAGAACAGATCCCGTTTGCGCGGCGGCAAAAGGAGTGATCAGCGCACAGCTTAGAACCACGCCCGCTACGTATGCGCCAAATTTGTAGATGATAAGATCACGCCGACGGAAGGGTCCCGTGAAAAGGAAATTTATCTCGGTCGGGGAAAAATGAAATGTGGGGCCTGTCGATAACACCACGGTAAGCAGGGACATGCCGAGCATTCCAAGTGGCATGAATGTTCGTATCTGTGCGCTAAACGCTTGCCGATCAAGGGCGCTTCCACTCGAACCACCAAAGCCAGATGAAGGACCGTTGGCGATTATCAAGAGCCAAATAATTCCTCCAAAAGCAAGAAAGAAAAGTAGTCCGCGTAAGCTCGTCAATTGAATCAGCCGTTGGCGAAGGCCGCCGCGCAGGCGCATCATGAGTAAACGAATAAGCGCGCGATCCATTTTTTAGACCTCAGCCTTCTCTGTGTCCTGAGTGATCGCAAAATAAGCCTCTTCAAGTGCAGAGCTACTGTCGGTCTGACCAACCTCGTTTAGCACGTCGCTCATCGTCCCAAATCGTTGGCACTCGCCTAGGTTTAACACCATGATATGGGTGCATAGATTTTCAAAAAGGCTCAAGAGATGTGAACTGATGATGATCGCCGCACCCGCAGCTGCGCGTTCTTGAATTGCTTTTTGGATGCCACGAATGCCTTGCGGATCAAGACCTGTTAAGGGTTCATCGAACAAGATCACTTTGGGTTCGTGCAAGAATGCGCAGGCGATTGCAACCTTTTGGCGCATGCCACGCGATAGGTTGTGTACCATCGTGTCGCGCTTGTGGGTCAATTCGAGTGACGCAAGCAGTGCCTCCGCGCTCTGTTCAAAATCTGTGAGATTATAAGCCGCCGCAGTGAAAGCCAAATGTTCCCAAACCGTCATCGTATCAAAAAGCCGTGGGTCGTCAGGAATGTACCCGATGTTGTGCTTGGCTTCGATCGGTGCGTTAACGATGTCATGGCCAGCGATCAGAAGCTCACCCGCTGTCGGCGGAATGATCCCACATAAGGCGCGAAGCGTTGTCGTCTTTCCTGCTCCATTTGGTCCTACAAGCCCAAGGATTTGACCAGCCTCAACTGTAAAACTGAGGTCCCTAACGGCCGTGAAGCCTTTGTATTCTTTAGTGAAATTTGTGACAGTGATCATGTGCTCTTTGCCCAAGTCTATTTGTATTTGTCAGCTCGGCTGGCAGGCTA
>CAZRFT010000062.1:0-5163 GCA_964599255.1 uncultured Neptunicoccus sp.
GTAAAAATAGGCAAGTGCCTTTCCCTTGCCGGAGGATTTTATGACAGAACAGAACACGATCCAATTTATCCTGAACGGCGCATCTGTATCACTTGCGGATGTTGGTGCGGATCAGACTTTGTTAGATTTCCTTCGCCTTGATCAAGGCTTAACGGGCACGAAGGAGGGATGTGCAGAAGGCGATTGCGGGGCGTGCACTGTTCTGGTTGGGCGATTAATGAATGGCGAGTTAATTTACGAACCCGTAAATGCCTGCATTCGTTTTCTAGCATCCGTTGATGGCTGTCATGTTGTGAGCGTTGAACATCTGATTGGATCAGAGGGTGCCCTTCATCCTGTCCAGCAGGCCATGGTGAACAATCACGGCAGTCAATGTGGATTTTGCACGCCCGGATTTGTCATGTCTCTCTATGCGTTGTGGATGAACAATCCCACGGCGTCAGAGCCAGAAATTGAATCGGCATTGCAGGGCAATCTATGTCGCTGCACGGGATATGCCCCCATCATAAAGGCGGCACAACAAGCGGGGCAAATTGGCAGTCCAAGCAGTGAAAGATTGGTGCGTGAAAGTGCGTCGGTTAAAAGCAAGCTTCAGGAAATGAAACGCAAAACACGCCTGACCGCTGGCCCTGATGGAAACATCGCCATAATCCCAAGTGATGTCGATGATCTTGCCGCATGTTTGCTTGAACACCCAAACGCGACCCTTGTTGCTGGCGCCACGGATGTGGGGCTTTGGGTCACCAAGTTCTTGCGTCCTATTGGACCCGCAATTTTCACCGCGCATCTGGAGGAGCTGCGACACGTGCAGGAATGGGACGCCGTCCTAACAATTGGGGCTGGCGTTAGTTATTCCGATTTCTTCCCCTATCTTTTGAAACACTTTCCCCATCTAAAAGACTATTGGGACCGGATTGCGGGTTGGCAGGTTCGCAATATGGGAACGATTGGTGGAAATATTGCAAACGGTTCGCCGATTGGGGACACACCACCAGCCCTTATTGCCTTGAACGCCGAAGTTACTTTGCGCCGTGGCGCAGATAGGCGGGTTCTGCCGCTTGAGGTGTTCTTCATTGACTATGGTAAACAAGATATTAACGACGGTGAATTCGTTGAAAGCATTACAATACCCTTTCAGAAAGCAGACAGCATAGATGCTGCATACAAGATCTCGAAGCGCCGAGATGAGGATATTTCTGCAGTGGCGGTGGGCATTCATGTTGAACGCGCTGGGTCAAAAATTGCAAACCCGCGAATAGCCTTTGGCGGCATGGCCGCCACCCCCAAGCGTGCCGCCCGCGCCGAAGCAGCTCTTGAGGGGGCCGAATGGAACGAAGCGAGTTTTGCGGCGGCGGCGGAAGAATTGGATAAGGATTTCCAACCTTTGTCAGATTGGCGCGCCTCGGCTGATTATCGGTTACTTGTGGCCAAAAACCTTCTGCGGCGGTTTTATTTGGAAAATAGCTCTGATCACAAAGAGCCCGCGCAATTGCGGTCGGCATAGGGGCGACGCATGGCGGATCAAAAGCAAATAAGAGGCGGCGCCCATACGGATCAACCACATGACAGTGCGGTCAAGCAAGTCAGTGGTCTGGCAGATTACACAGACGACATCACCCTGCCAGCAGGTGCGCTTCATGCCTATATGGGCGTGTCAGATGTCGCGCATGCAGAAATCAAAAACATCGATCTGGACGATGTCTTGGCCGCAAAGGATGTGGTGGGGGTAATTACGGCGGATGACATTCCAGGTGTGAATGATATCAGCCCGACGGGGCTAAATGACGAGCCTGTATTTCCCACCGATAAAATTGAATTTCATGGCCAACCTTTGTTTGCCGTGGTTGCCAAAACCCGTGATGCGGCACGACGTGCTGCTGAATTGGCAAAGGTGGAATATAAGGCGCTCGACCACGCGCTTGATCCGCTAGCGGCCCAAGAAGCGGATTATCCATACGTTACCAAACCGTTAAAACTGGAACGCGGGGATGTGGACGCGGGGCTTGCAAATGCCCCGCAGAAATTAACAGGACGCCTCGAAATCGGTGGTCAGGACCACATGTATCTAGAGGGCCACATCGCGCTGGCGCTCCCTGGTGAAGATGATGAAATGATCATCTACAGCTCTACCCAACATCCAAGCGAAGCCCAGCATATGGTTGCGCATGTGCTGGATGCACCCATGAATGCAGTTGTCGTGAATGTTCGACGCATGGGTGGGGGTTTTGGCGGCAAAGAAAGCCAGATGAATATCTTCTGCGCCGTTGCGGCACTGGCGGCAAAGAAATACGGCGTGGCTGTGAAAATCAGACCAGATCGAGATCAAGATATGGTCGCCACTGGCAAGCGCCATGATTTTGTTGTGGACTATGAAGTGGGTTTTGACAATTCGGGCAAAATTGATGCGGTCTTGGGCACCTTTTCTGCCCGATGTGGATATTCGGCCGATCTATCTGGGCCGATTACGGATCGCGCGCTTTTCCATGCCGATAATACCTATTTCTACCCGCATGTGCGTTTGCATAGTAAGCCCATGAAAACCAACACCGTGTCCAACACCGCCTTTCGCGGTTTCGGCGGCCCCCAAGGCATGATGTTGGCAGAGCGGATTATTGAAGAGATTGCGTATGCCACCGGACAAGATCCGCTAGATATCCGCAAGGCGAATTTTTATGGAGATAAGGGGAGGGACATTACCCCTTACCACCAGCAGGTCGAAGATAATATTGTTGGGCGCTTGATGGAGGAGGTCGAAGACGGCGCCGATTATCGAAAACGTCGTGCGGAGATCATTGAATACAATAAATCCTCGCCCGTTTTGAAGAAAGGGATAGCACTAACACCGGTGAAATTCGGGATCTCCTTTACTGCGACTTGGTATAATCAGGCTGGCGCATTGGTTCATGTCTACAAAGATGGTTCCATCCATTTAAATCACGGTGGTACCGAAATGGGGCAGGGCTTGAACACGAAAGTCGCCCAAGTTGTTGCCGAGGCGTTTCAGGTTGATATCGAACAAATCAAGATCACTAAAACGACGACAGAGAAGGTTCCCAATACTTCTGCCACAGCGGCCTCGAGCGGTTCAGATTTGAACGGCATGGCAGCGCTGAATGCGGCAGAGAAGATCAAGCGGCGGTTGGCTGAACTCGCCGCAGAAAAGTGGGGTGTCGAGGCAAGCGACGTCGAATTTCGTTCTAATCAATTAGTTGCTGGTAAAAACAAGATCGCGTTCAAAGAGCTCGTGAAAGAGGCATACATGGCGCGTGTTCAGCTGTCTGATACAGGCTTTTACAAAACCCCAAAAATCCACTGGGATCGCGAAAAAGGGCAGGGACGTCCGTTTTACTATTTCGCTTATGGTGCGGCCTGTTCCGAGGTGACAATTGATACGCTGACCGGCGAATATGAGGTCGCACGCGTGGATATTTTGCATGACGTTGGCAAATCTTTGAACCCCGCGCTTGATCGTGGACAGGTTGAGGGTGGCTTTGTGCAAGGCATGGGGTGGCTGACAACTGAGGAGCTTTGGTGGGATGACAAGGGTCAACTTCGAACCCATGCTCCATCCACTTACAAAATACCTCTCGCGTCCGACCGGCCGCGTATTTTCAACGTGGCGCTTGCCGACTGGTCAGAAAATCGAGAAATGACAATTAAACGGTCTAAGGCCGTAGGCGAGCCGCCGTTCATGTTGGCTATTTCTGTTTTTGAGGCGCTATCGATGGCGGTTGCTTCAGTCGCTGACTATAAAATTTGTCCCAAGCTCAATTCACCTGCTACACCAGAGCGGATTTTGATGGCAGTCGCCAAACTTCAAAAAGAGCACGCGGGATGACATTAAGCAGCGTTCCCCTACGTGATTTTCTTGCCGTTAACGCGGCGGTTATACAGGTCGAAATCACAGAAATCGCAGGATCAGTACCCAGAGAGGTCGGCGCCTCGATGTTTGTCTCGCTTGATCAGATTCAAGGCACAATTGGTGGTGGTCAGCTAGAGCTGCACGCAATTTCAAAAGCACGAGACATGTTAACGGCGGGCGCGCTTCAAGCTGATTTGGATATCCCCTTGGGTGATGAGATCGGTCAGTGCTGTGGTGGAAGAGTTAAACTTTCATTAACGCGGATGCGCGAGTCGGACCGCGAAAATGCTTTAGATGCTGTTGCGAAACAGCAGGCAAATGCACCCCATGTCTATATATTAGGCGCAGGGCATGTGGGCCGTGCATTGGCACTTCAATTTCAATATTTACCCTTGCGCGTGATTGTTGTGGATCCCCGCGCTGATGAAATTGGGAAATGCACGGCAGCGGTAGAAACGCGCGTTTCAGCCATGCCCGAAATTGATATCGATCAGGCCCCTTCAGGGAGCGCTTATATCATGACGACACATGAACATGGCTTGGACTTTTTGCTTACGTCCACCGCGCTTAAGCGGGGTGATGCGTCTTACGTCGGCATGATCGGGTCTAAAACAAAACGGGCTAAGTTTGAAAACTGGGTGGCGCGAAATTGCGAAGGTTTGGTTGCAAAAAATTTGGTCTGTCCCATCGGCGGCGCCGGCAAATCAGACAAACGGCCGAGCGTCATCGCGGCTTTTGTTGTGGCAGAGGTGCTAAGCGCAATTGATGCTCAATTGACAACAAAAAAACATTCAGACTCAAATTCAATGCAAGACATGCTAAATATCCTCAATGAAGAGTTTACGCAGGTTAAGGAAATCTAAATGACGTATCCAACTGAGATGAAAGTCCAACCCAGCGTTAAAGGGTTTTTCGACGCGGATTCAAACACAATCTCCTATGTCGTCAAGGATCCAGAATCGAAATCTTGTGCGGTGATCGATAGTGTTTTGGATATCGACTACGCGGCGGGCCGAATTACCTATGACCATGCCGATGCAATAATCGAGTTTATCAAAGCCGCTGATTTAAAATTGGAATGGATTATCGAGACCCATGTTCACGCAGATCACCTGTCTGCAGCGCCTTATATCCAAGAGAAGTTGGGTGGAAAAATCGGGATCGGTGCGCGTATTTTGGAAGTCCAAGAAGTGTTTGGAAAAATCTTTAACGAAGGAACCGAATTTCAACGCGACGGGTCGCAATTTGATGCTCTTTTCGAAGATGGGGATACATATGCCATTGGGAACATGAAGGTCCTC
>CAZRFT010000063.1:0-2680 GCA_964599255.1 uncultured Neptunicoccus sp.
TATCCAGGCGGATGACCTCATAATATCCACCTGACAAAGCCAATGCAGCCATCGCACAGCGATTTCGGTCTTGTGGGCAGGATTGATTGCAAATTGAGGCGATGGGGCGCGTTGCGGGGTCATTTAACACCCAGTCTGACACCGGATCGAAATGGGGATTTTCGGGTGCAATACTGCCAAACCCAAATCCAAGCGCCAGTGTGCGCGCCATCTCTTCATCGTCAAGGATTTCCGCCGAAACGCGCGTCTCATCGCCCAATATTTTTCGCAGCGCCCAAATTCCATCTGCCACTTTTTCAGGCGGTTCATTCAAATATCGAAGATAGGGGCGCAATTCGTCCAATACATGCGCGCCATCATAAATCGCCTGCCTGTCTGCCTTTGTGCCATAAAGGGCCAGAATGCGGGTAGGATGATCGCTTGCCTGAGCTTCCCCAATGTCAAACAAGTTTTTAATCAAACTTGCGTCTACATCTGGTTGATGAGAGGCCAGCAAAAGTGTCGCCAGTTCGTTTCCGTTTTCGGCCTCTACTTGCAACCAAGTTTTAGGGAAAAGCCCCGAAGATTTCGTTCGAAAAAGCGCACGCGTTTCATCGCGGCTCAGCGATTTTCGAAAGAAGCTCGGTCCTAAATCTTGAGATTCCAACCGTGCCAATAAAATACGCGCATCCGCATTTCCGCCCTCTGCCAATTCAGCCAAAGCAGGTAAGCTTTGCGCATCATCATCGGCGAGCCACAGTTCAACAGCACGCTCCAGATCGATATCCTGTGCAAGCACGGGATTTGAAAAGAGGCACAATGCCATAAAAAGAACAGTCACGCAGCCGCGTTGCCAGATCACAAATCACCTCATTAAAAAAGGCGCCCGCAGGCGCCTTTGTTTTAGTGTCCCAAGATCTGAGACAAGAACAATTTTGTTCGATCCGATTGCGGATTGTCGAAGAATTTCTTCGGTTCGTTTTGTTCCACAATTTGACCTGCATCCATAAAGATCACGCGGTTCGCAACCTGACGGGCAAAGCCAATCTCATGGGTCACACAAAGCATGGTCATGCCTTCTTCGGCCAACTCGATCATTGTGTCCAAAACTTCTTTGATCATTTCTGGGTCAAGGGCTGACGTTGGTTCGTCAAACAACATGATACGGGGACGCATGCAAAGCGACCGCGCGATTGCCACACGCTGTTGCTGACCACCAGATAGCTGACCGGGATATTTATCCGCTTGTTCAGGAATCTTCACCTTTTCAAGGAAATGCATCGCTGTTTCTTCGGCTTCCCTCTTGGGGATCTTACGAACCCAAATCGGCGCCAGCGTACAGTTTTCCAAGATCGTTAGATGTGGGAACAGGTTAAAGTGTTGGAAACACATACCCACTTCGGAACGGATCGTGTCGATGTTTTTGATGTCCGACGACAACAAAGTGCCATCAACTTCGATCGAACCTTCCTGATGTTCTTCCAACGCGTTGATACAGCGGATCAGCGTTGATTTACCCGAACCAGACGGTCCACAGATAACGATACGTTCGCCGCGATAAACCGTCAGATCAATGTCACGAAGCACATGGAATGCCCCATACCATTTGTTCATATTGGTAATTTGAATCGCGACCTCGTCGCTGACTGTCATTTGCTTTTTCTTAGCAGCCATAGAACTTACTCCTTAGCGATGATCGGTCGCGAGTTTACGCTCGAGATACATCGAGTAGCGCGACATAGAGAAACAGAAGATAAAGAAGATCAAAGACACAAAGCCGTAAATCTCCCAGTTAAGACCCGACCACACCGCATTTGGTGCGCCGTTAATTGTTTGCTTCAGACCAATCGGATCCAGCAGACCGATGATCGACACAAGCACGGTATCTTTGAACAAGCCAATAAAGGTTGAAACGATACCCGGGATCGAAATTTTCAATGCCTGCGGCATGATGATCAAGCGTTGCGCCTTAAAGTAATCAAGACCCAAGCTATCCGCCGCTTCGTACTGACCTTTCGGCAATGCTGCCAAGCCACCACGAATAACCTCTGCCATATAGGCCGCCGCAAACAAGGTCACCATGATGATAACACGCAAGATGATGTCAAAGTTTGTGCCAGGTGGCAGGAATAGGTTCAGAAGCGTCGACGCAACAAACAAAAGGGTAATCAGCGGAACGCCCCGAATAAATTCGATGAAGATCACACAGACAGATTTCAAAACAATCAGATCAGATTGACGACCCAAGGCCAACAAGACACCCAGTGGCAGCGACAGCACAATGCCCGTCACACCGATTGTGATCGACAGCATAAAGCCACCAAAGTTGGAAGATGGCACCGCCTCTAGCCCAAGGGGAAGCACGCCATGCGCCAGCTCTGCGACACTTGCCAAGCCGATATTTGAAACACCCGCACAGGTCACAACCCACCACAACAGCATAAGTGCAAATGTGGTCAGGATTTTTGCCAGCGCGTTATTGTTCTTCACGCCCATAAAGATCAAAGCAACCGATGCGAGCGCCCCGATACTCATAACCAGCGCAGAGATCACCAGCATTGGGACCAAAATACACAAGACGAGCAGAAGGATAATTTTTCCTACGATGCCGGCAGCACCGAAGGACGCAAGCGTTGATTGGACAAAGCCCCAAGAAACGCCCGTGGCAAACTGGAACAGCCCGAAGATCATCAAACCAACG
>CAZRFT010000064.1:0-6305 GCA_964599255.1 uncultured Neptunicoccus sp.
CACCAAAGAGTCAGTGCGTAGCCTCTTCACATTGCCTTTGGTCGTTGCCGCAGCCCTTCTTTCCTTTGCACATGGCGCAAACGATGTTGCAAACGCGGTTGGCCCATTGGCTGCTATCGTTCACACCTACGAGGCAGGCGAAGTCGTTGCGAAAGTGTCTATCCCGCTCTGGGTCATGGTGCTGGGTGCGTTCGGTATTTCTTTCGGCCTCTTACTTTTCGGCCCGAAGCTGATCCGTATGGTTGGGGAGCAGATCACTAAACTTAATCCGTTGCGTGCCTATTGTGTGGCGCTCTCTGCGGCGATCACTGTGATTGTGGCCTCTTGGTTGGGACTTCCCGTAAGCTCAACACATATCGCAGTTGGTGCCGTCTTTGGGGTTGGCTTTTTCCGCGAAGCCCACTGGCGTGTGTCCACCAGCAATAAAAAGGTGAACAAAATTAAGGCCGAGGAAGTATTGAAATCAGATACGAAGAAGCGCAAGCATCGTAAACTGGTTCGCAGAAATCACTTCCTTACGATTATTGCGGCATGGCTCATCACGGTTCCATGTGCGGCAATTCTTTCAGGTGTTATCTTCCTGTTGCTCAACGCCTTTGCTGCGTAATTGAGTGTAAATTTAAAAGAACCGCGGACCTGCAAAGGGTTCGCGGTTTTTTTGTATTAGCTGGTGCTTTCCAGTTCGAAGCTCTGCATCGCTGCCTGAGCGCACCCCAACAAGGGCGCTTCATCGAGTGACATGATCTTTATCGGCATCACATCGATCCGCTCTTTAAATAACCTGTCTTGATCGAGCGCATTTAAGAAGTGCGCTGCATTTTCAAATCCCAACACGCCGCGTGCAACAGATCCAGCGAAATATATCCCCCGTTGGGGTAGATAGTTTAACGCAGTGGACCCTGTATAAAGTCCAAGCATCGCCTGGAATAGGCGCAGGGTCTCTTGCGCTTGCTCGTCACCACTCTCGGCCGCGGATACAATTTCTGATCCATTCTTTGCACCATTGTTCCAAAGCGCATCATACAGTCCCGATAACCGACGCCCTGCGAAACATTTTTCCACGGTGTCAAATTCCGACAATCTGGCCCCATCGATATGGTTTGACAGAAGGTTCAATACATCTGACGGGGTGGAAGCATGGCCAGCTTCAACAGCCAAAGCAATTAGATCAGGCGTTTCTTTAACGGGACAGATATTAAATCCAGTTCCCAGATTGATCACAAGGGACTGCCCATTGTCAAAAGACCTTGGATCACCATCTCGAATGACGTCTAATCCATTGTCTGGAAGTCGGGATAGGGACATCCCCATCGCGACCAGATCGTTAATAATGAGAACGTTGTTGCACTTAGTTGCCTTGGCTAGAGCTTCACTGGTGATGGTCCAATCGATATTGGTCAATTGCGCTTTCCCATTTGCCACAGGCCCAGCAAGGTCAAGCGCCACGGCTTCAATGGTGGGATTGTGCTTGTCTAAGTAGAGAGCCGCAATTGTATAAAAATCTGGGTGGCTTTGGTTTGGATATTTTTCAAAAGCAGTTAATTCGCCCGCCTGAAATTGAGCAATGCGGGTATTCGTTCCGCCAATATCGCAAACTAAGATAGACATACCTTCGATTTACGCTGCCTTTTATGGGTGTCAAATGATTTGATTTTGACGCCGTCGATTTTTGTCAAATTTTAACAGGAATCGCCTGCTTAGAAAGAGTTTTCCAACATCCAGACCCTAACTTGCCAAGAAACTAGGAAGGGTGACATGGCGAAATCAACGGAACCAAAACTGGGCACAAATCGTGCTGACAAACTTGCTGGCAGCAATGGCGCTGATCACATCATGGGTTTGGGTGGAAAAGACACCATAACGGGCGGAAAAGGCGCTGACACACTCGAAGGCGGCAAAGGTGCGGACAAACTTGTGGGGGGGAAAGGCAAGGACATTCTTGCAGGGGGCGAAGGACGGGACGAGTTGATCGGCGGCAAAGGTGCCGATCAAATGTCAGGCGGTGCTGGTAAGGATCGTTTGCACGGGGGCGATGGAAACGACACTTTGCGTGGTGATGATGGTGCAGACCTGTTGAAGGGAGGCGCCGGAAAAGATCAGTTGTTGGGTGGCAAGGGGAAGGATGAACTTTTGGGTGGTAAGGGCGAGGATCACATGTCTGGCGGAGAAGGCAGCGACACCCTAGCGGGCGGAAAAGGCAATGACACGCTAATTGGTGACGATGGCAAAGACGTTCTGAAAGGTCAAGGAGGCAAAGATGTTCTGCAAGGCGGCGCGGGCAAAGACGTGCTAATTGGCGGCAAAGGGGCAGACTTGTTGGAAGGCGACGACGGCAATGATCGCCTGCTTGGCCAACGCGGCAACGATGTCATGGACGGCGGTGATGGTAACGATATCCTTAGTGGCGGACGTGGGCGTGATGAAATGTTCGGGGGCAAGGGCAATGACATTTTGTCAGGCGGTAAGGGGAATGACCTTGTTAACGGCGGCGACGGGGATGACCGCGTCTCCGGCGGTGATGGGAATGATATTGTCATAGGTGGTCGTGGCAAAGACACACTTTGGGGGGGTAAGGGCGATGATACTTTCATCATGAGTAAGGGATCTGAAACTGACTTGATCCGTGATTTTGAAATTGAAAAAGATCAAATCGATCTGTCAGACTTTGGCATTAACTACGAAGACTTGGGATCCATGGTCAGTCAAGTTGGCGCACACGTGGTAATTGACCTAAGTGGAATAACTGGAGCTGAAGCCGCGGATAAATTGATCTTGAAAGACACGGCCGCTGACGATCTGTCGGAGGGAAATTTTATACTTTGACGCTTGACCCATGCGCGCCCGTTTCTTAGGGCGCGAAGATGGAATTGTCGCATGAAGAACTTCGGAACATTCTGTCCCTTTGGGATATCGGGACAGTTCAGGAACTGCGGCTTATAAATATCTCTGAAAATCGCACCTATTTGGTGGATGCTTCAAAAAAATACATTTTGAGACAACACCGAAACGGCTATCACACAAAGATCGAGATTGAGAGCGAACTTTCTTGGGCGCAATCCTTATTTGACGATCACATCATTACCACGCCGATTGCACGCACTGGCAAGAATGGCGAATTGGTACAAGAAGTGGCGGGCACGCATTTCGCCCTCTTCGATTTCATCGAAGGCGAAACGCCGTCAGAAAACGATAACCTAGTCCCCAAGTTCAAAAATCTAGGTGGGATCGCAGCGCGCACCCATTTGCATTCGCTAAGTTGGCGCCGACCAAGAGGGTTTATTCGCAAAAGCTGGGATCTCGATACTATTTTGGGTCAAGACCCTTTCTGGGGTCGTTGGCAGGATGGGCCAAATGTCACGCCAGAGGTAGCGGAGGTTTTGGATCAGGCTGAAAAACAAGTTAGATCGGCCTTGACGAATTACGGAAAAGACAAAGAGCGATTTGGATTGATCCATGCGGACATGCGTCTGGCCAATCTGTTGGTTCAGGATGATGATTTGCGTCTGATTGATTTTGATGATTGTGGGTTTGGATGGTTCCTTTTCGACTTTGCCGCCGCTGTCAGTTTTATTGAAACCGATCCACAATTGCCTGATCTGCTGAATGCTTGGCTTGCGGGCTTTGAAGAATTGCGAGCTTTGGATGACCAAGATCGCGCGATCATTCCCAGCCTAGTAATACTCCGCCGTTTGCAGCTGTTAGCCTGGATCGGCAGCCATATGGAGGCCACCGAACCGACGGCGCTTGCCCCATTTTTTGCGCGTGAAACCGTGGGGCTCGCAGAAGAATTTTTGGCGGGCAGGTTTCTTTCCTAGCCCTTTAGCTTTTGTTCAACCAAGACAGCTAAAAAATCATGGGCAACAGTTGCTCCAAGCAATGCTGTTATTTCTGCATGGTCGTAGGGGGGCGAAACCTCTACCACATCCATCCCAATTAAATTGAGCCCACCAAGTCCCCGCAGGAACTGCAATCCTTGCCACGATGCTAGCCCACCTACGACGGGCGTTCCGGTTCCGGGCGCAAAAGCGGGATCGAAGCCATCGATATCCCAAGTGATGTAAACTGGCGCATTACCTGCACGATCGGTGACGCGTTTGATGGTCTCTGGAATTCCATTTTCATGTACCCAAGGCGCGGTTAGGACTTGCATGCCCATATCGCTGTCGACCCATGTACGAATACCGACTTGGGATGATTTTGAAGGATCGATAATTCCCTCATTCACGCCGCGGGCAAACATGGTGCCGTGATCTATGCGGGAACCATCATCTTCCCAAAGATCCCCATGCGCATCAAATTGGATTAGCGCGATGGGTCCATATTTTTCAGCATGTGCTTTCAAAAGCGGATAGGTCACATAGTGATCACCACCCAGCGTGAGCATCTTTGCATCTGATTTCAATATCGTGCGGGCATGATCGGCGATTGTTTCAGCGACAGTATCAGGGTGGTGTAAATCCACCTGACAATCCCCATAATCGATAATGTCGAGATGATCGAAGATATCAAATCCCCAAGGGAAAGCATCAAGCTCATAAATTCCCGTGGTCGCTTCGCGAATAGCACGCGGGCCAAATCGTGTGCCAGGGCGCCCAGTGGTCGCGGTATCAAACGGAATGCCACTCACCACCACTTCAACACCCGTTAGGTCGCGGCTGTAGCGCCGACGCAAGAAGCTAAGCGCCCCACCATAATTGGTTTCGTAAATTCGCCCTTTGTTTCCCTCGAGGCGAAATGCTGCATCCCCTTTTTTCTCAGTCATCAAATACGTCCTATATATGCTGCGTATTCCACGGGCGGAATCTCTGCGTTTAATTCGTTAATCTCGTCTTTTTTAACAGCCGCGAATACGGTGTGTAATTTTTCCCCAAGCAACTCTTTAACAAAGGTCGAGTGTTCGAATGCTGATAAGGCGAGCTCCCAAACAGGTGTAAGACCTGCAACCTCTGTAGCTTTGGGATCATCAAGCGCCAGGGGCGGCTTCAAATTCTGATCCATACCGTATTTCATTCCCGCCAGAATGGCTGCGAACGCGAGATATGGGTTCATATCTGCCCCTGCAATGCGATGCTCCAGTCTTGCAGAAGGTCCCGTTGACTGGGGAATGCGCACTCCCGCGCCGCGGTGGTTTTCTGCCCAATTGGGTGCGGTAGGGGCGAAGCTTCCAGCTTGGAAGCGTCGATATGAATTCCCGTGTGGGGCAAAAATGGCTTGCGTATCCGCCATCGTTTCCAATGTTCCCGCAACTGCAGAAGCAAGTTTAGGGTGAATACCTTTCGCGCTATCAAAGACGTTGTTGCCATTGTCGTCCAGAACCGAGGCGTGAAGATGCATGCCGTTTCCGGGCGCGTCCAAATAAGGCTTTGCAGCGAAGGTCGCCTGCCAACCATGTGTAGCTGCGGAGCCGCGTACCATGCGTCGAAAAATGATAGCCCAATCAGCGGCAGCCAAGACATCATCGGTGTGTTTGAAATTAATCTCAAATTGCCCAGGCCCGTATTCCGCGATTACCGTATCCACGGGTAGGCCCAATTTTGCCGCGTTTTCCTTTATCGCATCCAGAACGACAGCTTGGCCCTCCATGATTTCAAGCTCATAGTTTTGAGCCTGCGGCAAATTCTCTGGTGGGCGTGGTGCCTCACGCAGGTCTTCGCGTGGCTTGATAAGATAAAATTCTAACTCACTCGCTATAACAGGATGCAATCCAGCCGATTTAAAATTCTGCCAGACCCGGTTCAGAACCTCGCGGGCTGAAAGTTTGGAAATCTCCCCATCATCTTCATGCATCTCAACAATAAGCTGGGCCACATTGCCAGCCATCCAAGGAACAGGCGCCAATGTGCCCGTCACCGGCAAAAGGGCACCATCAGGATCCCCAATGACGGAGCCGATGCCGCTCGCTTCTACCTCGTGACCGAAGATGTTTGGTGCGTAGGTTGAAATAGGCAGCCGTGCCTCTCTTTTTTCGAGTTTCTGCGCATCTTTTCCATCAAGCCATTTACCGCGAATAATACCATTCATATCGACCAGCATCAGCTCAATGCGATCTGGCGTGCCGTAGGCATCACAGTAGGATTTGAATTCGTTCTCAAAGCTCATGGAGGTTTCTTCTTTCACCTGTGGCAAATTAAGGCGTGTTTTCGGACGGCCAATGGCTGGCTTGCTCCGTGTGGTATAATTTGATCAAATTATCCGATTCGGCACAAGCTCGCCATGTGAAAAAGAGGCCGTAACAGATCTAACTGCCGGCGAGATAGAATTTGTCAGAGGACGCGATGAATAAAATGGTGCGAAATCTTCCAGAA
>CAZRFT010000065.1:0-6215 GCA_964599255.1 uncultured Neptunicoccus sp.
AAACTCTTCGCCATCAGCTTCGTCCCCGGTTTTCAAATCGCGGCAGCATCGCGGAAAAATCGCGGCCAGCGCCATCCTCTTTTTCTACAAATTGAGCGTAAAGATCGGTCGCCCGTTCGCCCATCGGTGTATCAGCATCCACCATCTCTGCCGCCTCCTGCGACAGGCGCAGATCCTTTAACATCAAATCCGCCGCAAAGCCCGGATTGTAATCGTTATCCGCAGGGCTTGTTGGGCCCACGCCGGGCGCAGGGCAATAAGCATTCATCGTCCAAGAATACCCAGACGAGGTGCTGACAACGTCGAACATTTTCTGACGATCCAGTCCAAGCTTATCTGCCAAAGCAAAGGCTTCACAGGTCGCGATCATGGTCGAACCTAGGATCATGTTGTTGCAAATCTTGGCCGACTGCCCCGCACCAACATCACCGCAATGAACGGCCTTTTGCCCCATGATCTCAAAGAGTGGCGCTGCAACCGCAAAAGCATCCGCCGCACCACCCGCCATAAAAGTCAGGGTGCCCGCCTCCGCGCCTCCGATGCCGCCAGATACAGGCGCATCAATCGCGCCCAACCCATGTTCAGCCGCAGATGCCGAAACGGCGCGTGCACTTGCCACATCTACTGTTGAGCAATCGATATGCGTCGCGCCTTTTTCCATCGCGGGGTGAACCTCCTCCGCCACACTTTGCAAAATCGCGCCATTTGGGAGCATGGTAATGACCACATCTGCGCCTGCCGCGGCCAAAGCCGCCGATGACACATTTTGAACGCCCAAGACTTTCACATCGGCGGTGTCAAAACCGATAACCTCATGCCCAGCTTTGGCCAAATTGGCTGCCATGGGTCCCCCCATATTTCCAAGACCTATAAATCCTATTTTCATTGCCAAGCCTCCTTATATTCAAAATCACCGTCTGCAGCTGGTTCCATCAGGCGTTCCAATTGTTCTGACGGGACATCAGCTAAGGTTTTAAAACGCCATTGCGGATTGCGGTCCTTGTCGATCAAAGCCGCTCGAACCCCTTCTAGAAATTCTCCATCCAGAGCGGCCATTGAACAATAGCGATATTCATTTCGAAGTGCGGTTTGGATCCCATGACCTTTCGCCATTTCGATCAGTTTCTTTGTCGCGAGCAATGACAACGGTGCGGCATGGGCCACGCCCTTTCGCGCCCAATCGGCCCACTCACCGTCGGCCGATCCAAGCGCGGCTAAAATTTCATCAACCGATCCCAACCCAAAAACCGCGTTTATTTCGTCTTTGGGCAAATCTAGTGCAGGCGAGGGGCCGTCCAAAACGCTCACATCTCCGTCGGTCAAAACTTTCTCTTTTACTTCAGAAAATGCATCTTCGGGCAGATAAGCCATTGCCATGCCAAGGGCGACGCAATTTTTGCCGGTTATTCTTGCCCCGGTAAGTCCAGCCCACATCCCCAAGGAACCTTCCATCTCAGAGAGGATTTTTGTTCCCCCCACATCAGGGATAAGCCCGATTGCACATTCGGGCATCGCAAACCGAGTGCTGTCGGTTACGATCCAATGGGATCCATGGGCTGAAACGCCAACCCCGCCGCCCATTGTGTACCCATGCGTAAACGCGACATAGGGTTTCGGATAAGTCGCGATTTTTGCATTCAACCGATACTCGTCACGCCAGAATTGGCGAAGCGGACCGATATCCCCTTTGATACCGCCACGGTACATATTCACAATGTCACCACCTGTACAAAAGGCACGCTCGCCCGCGGCATCAATCACCACGCATTTGATCGAAGCATCCCCCGCCCACTGATCAAGGGCCGCTTCAATATCCAAGCACATCTGATGGGTCAGGGCATTCAACGCTTGGGGTCTGTTGAGTGTTATGTGGCCCGCAACCTTAGTCTGCCGGATTAAAACATCGCTCATGTTACGCCCTTTCTGCCAAAATTGCGCGGCTGATGATCAAACGCATAATTTGATTTGTGCCTTCGAGGATTTGGTGCACGCGAATATCACGAAGCAGTTTTTCAATCTTGTAATCCTCCAAATACCCGTAACCGCCCAACATCTGCAACGCCCCATTGGTGATGTCATAACAAACATCTGTCACGTAAAGTTTTGCCATTGCACAATGCTTAGTCGCATCGGGCGCTTTGGCATCCAGCTTCGCCGCCGCATGCCGCAGGAACAGGCGCGCGGCGGTCAATTGAGTTTCCATTTCGGCCAATTTGAACTGCAGGGCCTGAAACGCGGTCAGCCGTTTCCCAAAAGCCTCGCGCTCTTCCATATAGTCCAGCGCTATATTCATCGCAGCCTGCGCCGCTCCTAAAGAGCACGCCGCGATGTTAAGCCGCCCCCCATCAAGACCTTCCATGGCATAGGAAAAACCTGCCCCCTCTTCCCCAAGCAGGTTCGCTGACGGAATCACGCAATCATCAAACTGCACCTGCGCCGTAGGCTGCGCGCGCCAGCCCATTTTTTGTTCCTGTGCACCAAAGCTCAGACCTGTGCTTCCGTTTGGAACGGCGACGGTCGAAATGCCTTTTGGCCCCTCACCACCCGTGCGCACCATGGTGATATAAAGATCAGCAAAGCCGCCACCGGATATAAATGATTTCGTGCCGTTGAGTTTATATCCCTCTTTCGTCTTTTCCGCCCGTGTCCGCAATGCAGCAGCATCAGAACCTGATCCAGCTTCGGTCAGGCAATAAGCGACATAAACCTTCAGCGCGATCATGCGATCCAGCCATTCTGACCTTAGCGCTTCACTACCGTATTTCGCGACCATATTGGTGGTCATGTTGTGGATCGAGATAAACCCCGAAACAGAAGGGCAAGACATCGCCAAGGCTTCAAATACCAATGTGGCATCCAAACGCGATAGGCCCGATCCGCCATGCTCTTCGGGAACGTAAATCGCTCCGAACCCCAACGCACCCGCAGCTGCCAAAACATCTCGCGGGATTTCGCCTGCTTTTTCCCAAGCGTAGGCGTGCGGTGCGATTGCCTCTTCACCGAAGGATTTCGCGGTGTCAAAAACCAGCTGTTGTTCTTCGCTTAGATCCATCATCACCTCGGTTGCATGCGGGTGGCACCATCCAAACGAATGGTTTCCCCGTTTATATATGAATTTTCTGCAATATGCTGAACAAGGGACGCGAATTCATCCGCGTCGCCCAGACGGGGTGGATAAGGGATGTTGGCCGCAAGGCTGTCCTGAACCTCTTGCGGAAATCCATCCATCATGGCCGTTTTCATCATGCCAGGTGCAATGGAGCAGACCCGAATACCATGGCTCGCCAAGTCCCGCGCCATGGGCAATGTCATACCGACAACGCCCCCCTTGCTGGCCCCATAAGCAATCTGTCCGATCTGCGCCTCATAAGCCGCAACCGATGCCGTGTTCACAATCACCCCACGTTCATCATCGCTCCCAATTGGCTCGGCCTCTGACATCAGCAATGCCGCCTGCGAAGAAAGGTTAAATGTCCCGATTAAATTCACACCAATAACTTTGGAAAAGAGTGTTGTGTCATGGGCCTCACCCCGTGAAACTGTTTTCGCCGCAGGTGCGATGCCTGCACAATTCACCACAATACGGGGGCACCCTTTGCTCGCTGCGACCTTTAAGCCTGACGCGACGGATGCCGCATCACTGACATCAACTTTGGCAAATTCCGCACCAATCTCTTTGGCAAAAACTGGTCCTGACTCCGCGTTCATATCAAAAATAGTCACGGGGACCTCCAATGTGCGCAGCCGCTTTGCAACCGCCGCACCTAATCCAGATGCGCCCCCTGAAATCACCGCTGGGGTATTTTTTCCAAGCTTCATTTTGATTTCCCCTTTGCAAGAAATGCGCCCACCCGATCGCACGCATCCTCTGTTTCCCAAATATCGGCTAAGGCTTGTTGCGCCAGCTCAATCTCTGCTTCTAAGGCGTCTTTATCCCTTGCTTGAACAACTGCTTTTGCCTTCGCCATCGCCGATGCAGAATTTTTCAATAGTCCCTCGGCTCGCGCCTGCGCCTCGACCTTCGTACCAACGAGATGCGCCAAACCGATATCAACGGCGCGGTCGGCCATGAATATCTCAGCCGACAAGAATAGTTGCCGCGCCGCACTGTGACCAATTTTTTGAAGAACAAAGGGACCGATGGTGGCTGGGATTAACCCCAATTTGGTTTCACTGAAGCTAAGCTTCGCATTCGCATCCAAAATCACAATATCGGACACGGCAAGCAGCCCCAGCCCACCGCCAAAAATCGCACCATGTCCAAAGGTCACAAGCGGCTTGAGCATCTCATTTAAGGCTGCCAACATATCGGATAAACGTTTGGCCTCTTTGATTTTCCCCGCACGATCGGCGTTCATTTGTGCTTCCATCCAAGACAAATCTGCGCCTGCGCAAAAGGCCTCACCCTCTCCGGCTAGAAACACAACTTTAACCGCGGGGTCATTTCCCAATTCATCTGCCGCCACTCGAAGCGCATCCATCATCTCTGCGTCAAAGGCATTTCTTTTAGATCCGCGGGACAAGGTGACATACCCAATGCTTGCGCGTCGCTCAATTTGGATTGCGCTGCTCATGTGTTTTCCTTCCATGACTGCACCATCTGTCCGGCCTTTGCGACAACTGAACCATCGACGCCGGTTTCAAACCCTTTGGTCTCTAAAAACTCGATCAGCTTGAGACTCGAAAGATTGCCCTTGGCACCTGGGGCATAAGGGCAACCGCCCAAGCCTCCAACGGCTGCATCAAAAACCCGCAACCCATGCGCCAAAGCGACCTCTACATTTTCAAGGGCGGTGTCTGTGCTATCGTGAAAATGGCCCGCAAGCCGATCCGCTGAAAGGGTGCGAAGCAGATGCTGAAGAAGCTGATCCATACGTTCCTTCGGCGCCTTACCCGTCGTATCGCCAAGGGACACTTCATAACATCCCATTTCTAATAGCTCTTCACCGACCCTTTGCACCGCATCAGGCGTCACTTCACCTGCGTAAGGATCACTATCAATACAGGAAACATAGCCGCGCACTGGCACAGGCGAGGCTTTCGCAACTTCACGCAAGCGTTCCAGAACTTCTGGGATGGTTCCGTTTGTGTTTTTCATGCTGAAGGGTTCAGAGGCCGATGCAAATACCGCAACTTCGCCAACACCCGCCTCGATCGCTCGTTCAAGACCCATCATATTGGGAACCAAGGCGACATAGCGCACACCTGCCCGACGCTCGATCCCCGCGAAAACATCCGCAGCATCCGCAAGTTGCGGCACCCATTTGGGCGAAACGAAGCTGGAAACCTCGATTGATTGCAAACCGCTAGAAGACAGCAAATCGATCAACGCGATTTTATCTGATGTCGGCACAATAGTCGGTTCGTTTTGCAAACCATCGCGCGGCCCAACCTCTACAATCCGCACCGCGTTATCCATCCGTGGGCTCCATCTCGACCAAGATATCTCCCTTAGATACGCTCGCGCCTTCGCTTACTAAAACCGCCTTTATTTTTCCCGTTCTCGTTGCCGTCAACGCCATTTCCATTTTCATCGCTTCCATCGTCACCAATGGCGTTCCATCCGCGACCTCATCACCAATCTTGCAGGCGACCGACTTTACCACCCCAATCATCGGTGCGATCACCTGACCAGAAACACTCGAATTTACCTGCACCTCTTTCAGTCGAGTTTTTTGTTTAAAACAATGGGTTTGGCCCTCGATATTTATGTAAGTTTGATCGCAGACGGTTTTAAACGGATGGGAATAGACTACGCCATCAAAGCGATAGAAAATCTGATTTTCTCTAAAAGAAAACTCAGCAAACTCGATTTCGTCACCCTCAACAGAGATACGATAGCTACGTGGTTTAACCTGTTGAATTTCAACCTTTTTCGATGATGCTTCTTGAGAAATCCAAATCATGCCCCGAGAAGGCCCAAAATGCGTAAATCCGAAATGATCGCTTTCAGCATTTAAGCCCAGCATAGCCAAAGCGCCCAACGCCCAATCGCGTGGTGACGCTTGACCAGCATGCGTTAACGCGTCGATCTTTCGATCGATCAATCCTGTATCGAGCTTTCCAGAACGAAAATCTTCATCTTGCAAAAGCGCATGGATGAAATCGAGATTGGTTTGCGTCCCGCCAATTAAACTCTGCTGGATGGCTTTGGTTGCCCACTCGATCGCTTCCTCTCGGTCCTTACCTTGCACAATCAATTTTGAAATCATTGG
>CAZRFT010000066.1:0-1897 GCA_964599255.1 uncultured Neptunicoccus sp.
TTCCATACACATCGCCCTTTACCAACTCTACCGAACCATCGGCAATCTTGGCCAAAAAAATTGCTGATTTTGCGCCAGGCGAATTAAATAGTGTCTTCTTTACAACTGGCGGCTCTACCGCGGTTGATACCGCGCTTCGCACGATGCAATACTATAACAACCGTCGGGGTAAGCCAGAGAAGAAGATCATAATTGCCCGCGAAAAGGGCTACCATGGATCGACCTATCTTGCGCATTCCGTATCTGGCAAGGATCGCGATCGATCACATTTTGATTTTGAGCGTGAACTTATCCGTTTTTTACCTGATGTGAATCCCTATCGTCGACCGGCTGGGATGAGCGTAGAAGATTGGTGCGACGCCAAAGTCGAGGATTTGAAAGCCGTGATCAAAGAGATTGGTGCCGACAAAATTGGTGCCTTTATCGCCGAACCTATATTGAGCTCCGGTGGTGTCGTTGTTCCAGCGGAAGGGTATCAAAAACGCACCTGGGAAGTGTGCCGGGAAAATGACATCCTCTATATCTCTGACGAGGTGGTCACAGGTTTTGGTCGTTTGGGCCATTGGTTTGCCTCAAAGGAAGTCTTTGGCATTGAGCCTGATATGATTACATGTGCGAAAGGTTTGACCTCTGGCTATTTGCCATTGGGTGCATGTTTGATCGCAGATCATATTCTGGAAACTGCAAGCCAAGGTGAAAGCCCATCTGCCTTCACCAACGGTTATACCTACTCGGCGCATCCCGTTTCTTGTGTTGCGGCACTAAAGAATATCGAGATTTTCGAGAACGAAAAAATCTTGGAAAATGTTCGCGCTGTTTCCCCGCATTTCCAAGATCGCCTGGCATCCTTGAGCAAATTCAAAATCGTTGGAGATGCGCGCGGGATGGGTTTGTTGGGCTGTATTGAAGGGAAAGCAGACGACCTTGAAGCTGAACGATCGCTGGGCTCAATGATTGATGAAGCCTGTGAAGAGCGCGGATTGCTGGTTCGGCCCTTGATCAATATGGCAGTATTCTCGCCGCCCTTAATCATCAACTACGATCAAATTGATGATATGTTCGATATTCTTGAGGATGCGCTGGCGGCGGTCGAAAAGAAAGTCGCATAGGCTGTCCAAGCCCATCAGTGGTATTCGTGGTGCTGTGGGTAATGGCTGGGGTGGTAGGATTCGAACCTACGGTACACGATACCAAAAACCGTTGCCTTACCACTTGGCTACACCCCAGTATCAGATCGGCTATTTAGCGTCGGTGGGCATGTCCTTCAAGCCCTAAATAGAGAGTTTTCTTGCTTGTTTTGATAGGGTGCGCGCGATAGCTCGAACCTATGTCAAATTGGGATGTCATTGTCATCGGAGCAGGTGCGGCGGGGCTCTTCTGTGCCATTGAAGCCGCGCGTCGTGGGCGGCGTGTTTTGGTACTGGAACATAACGCGAAGCCTGCGGAAAAAATCCGGATTTCGGGCGGCGGGCGATGCAATTTCACCAATTTAGATATTCGCCCCGAACGCTATATTTCCGACAATCCCAAATTTGCGATTTCAGCATTGAAGCGGTTTACGCAATGGGATTTTATTGATCGGGTTGCCTCAGCTGGCATTGCATATCATGAGAAAACTTTGGGTCAGCTTTTCTGCGATGGCTCTGCCCAGGAAATTATCGATATGTTGCTGGGCGACCTACGTGAGGCAGGCGGCGAATTGCGAATGGGATGTGCAGTTGAATCCGTTGAATTTGACGATGCCTACAAGGTTGTGACGACGCAGGGAATATTAGAGACCGCAAATTTGGTTCTGGCGACGGGAGGCAAGTCTATCCCTAAGATGGGCGCGAGTGATTTTGGATATCGGATCGCGCAACAATTCGGTCATAAGATTGTTGGAACCCGCGCCGGGTTG
>CAZRFT010000067.1:0-1353 GCA_964599255.1 uncultured Neptunicoccus sp.
TTGCATTCTTAGCCATGCACAATGACCTCCAATTATGGTCAACAGATATAGGAAATGCATACTTAGAAGGGTACACCAAAGAGAAGTTGGTCATCATTGGTGGTGCCGAGTTCGAGTCATTCAAACTAGATGGCCATTTACTTATTATAAAGAAGGCACTTTATGGACTCAGGACAAGTGGTCTTAGGTGGCATGAGAGATTTGCAGAGGTAATGCGAGAACTTGGTTTCAAACCCTGTAAAGCCGAACCTGACATATGGCTTAGGGCGAAAAATGGCGTGTACGAATATGTTGCCGTGTACGTCGACGACCTGTTGATGGCCATGCATGACTGCGAGGGATTTGCAGACATCCTCATCAACAAGTACAAGTTTAAACTCAAAGGTACTGCTCCCGTTGAGTATCATCTAGGAATGGACTTCTACTATGATGAAGACGGCGTCCTGTGTACCAAGCCAGAGAAGTACATCAAGCGCATGATCGACGCATACACGCGAATGTTCGGCGGCCCTCCAAAATCCAATAATGTCAAGTCACCACTGGAAAAGGGAGATCATCCCGAACTAGATACTAGCGAATTGTTAGACGATGTAGGTATTCAACAATACCAGTCGCTCATAGGCGCGCTGCAATGGGCCATCTCGATAGGAAGATTCGATATCCAAGTCGCAGTCATGACTATGTCTTCCTTTAGGGCGGCACCCAGACGCGGGCACCTCGACAGGCTCCGTAGAATCTATGGTTATATCAGCGGAATGAAAAACCTTAGACTTGCGTTTCGTACTGATATGCCAGATCTGTCAGGAGCTCCACGACGCGAGTTCGATTGGTCGGAATCCGTCTATGGTAAGACGGAAGAACCAATCCCTAAAGACGCACCTCCACCATTAGGCAAGCCCGTAGTCACTGTTTCCTATGTAGACGCTAACCTAATGCACCATGTGCTGACTGGGAAGTCTGTCACGGGCATCCTACATTTCATCAACAAAACGCCGTTCGATTGGTACGCAAAGAAACAATCCACTGTTGAGACGGCTACTTTTGGATCCGAAATTGTAGCTGGTCGCACAGCCGTAGAGCAAATCATAGGTAATAGAGATACTCTACGTTATATGCGTGTACCGGTGGAACATACTGCCTACTTGTTTGGCGACAATAAAAGCGTCGTTGACTCGGCGACGTTGCCGACGGGCAAGCTCCACAAACGCCACAACATCCTGTCGTACCACAAGGTTCGGCAGGTCATTTCGGAAGGCTGGCTTCAATTCATCCATATCGTTGGTACGAGCAACCCAGCTGACGTCCTTAGCAAGCACTGGGGTTACTCCTGTGTTTGGCACCTCTTGCGCCCCA
>CAZRFT010000068.1:0-3073 GCA_964599255.1 uncultured Neptunicoccus sp.
TCGACGAACTGCGGCAAAGCTTCCTCTGCCACACCTAATTGACCACCTGCAGCAGCAATTTGTGCTAATCCCGCCGCAGAAATTGGGATAGTACGCGACATGGATTTTAACTTATTGCCGAATTTTGTAAGACCATTCACCGGATCTTTAAAATCCACAACCTTACGGACATCCGCCATTTCACTTTCAAAATCAATCGTCGCCATAATTTCCCCCTACAGCTCTTTTCGCGATGCGACCGCTGGTGCAACGTCCGCTAGTTAACCCCTGGTTCTTCCTTCCTGAATTGCGATATGCGGCTTACGCCGCACACCACACCCCCAAAACGAAGAAACTCCGTCGTTGAACGATCGCTCACCCACATTCACAACGGAAGTTTCGTCTGAAACGATGTCCATGAGTCTGTTTAAAGGGTAAGGCGCATCGTTAAAATGCTCATCATTTCGATTTTCGAAACGTTTATAAGAAATGCTCCAAAATTTGGTAAATCATCTCATTTTTCGAAACTAAACTCAGAAATCTACATTCAATCCAGCCCGAATACGCCCCAAGCTCCGTTGAAACGATTCTGCGCCCATGCGGCCTGTGAATTCGATTCCCAACACATTCTCATCACTGCCCGTGAAACTCAACGCACAGCGCTTTTTCTCCATTTGCGAAATGACCGGCTCTTGTCGAAGCGCCAGCATTTGGGGGCGTAGCTTCCCGCTTTTGACGAACTGTACTTGATCTGGGCTTGCGCCATTTTCCATCCAGCGCTCCAAATGGCGTAGCATATTGGCATTGCTCACCGTCATCAGCGCAACCAGCGCCGCGCGGCAATTCAACAGGTTCTGCGGTTCTCGGTCAAATTTTCGATGCGTGCTTTCGACAAATTGAAAAACCCCTGGCGCCGTGAAAAGCCCGACCATCATTTCCATTTCCGCAGGCAATTCTGGCAAGCGCGCATCCAGTTCCTCTAGGACCAAAGGGATCTCTGGCGTGTTAGCCATTAAATCGTCGATATGGGTCGTCAGAACAAAGGCCTTGTCCCCTTTGCGCATGCGGATCCATTTCTGCTCGCGCAGATGATCCAAAGCGCGCCAAATCCCTGCGCGCGAGATATCGGGCAGACTCTCGGTCAGCTCATTTAACGTTTGACCGCCGCTTGTCGCCAATGCCTCGAAAACCTGAAGTGCCCGTATGGTTGGTTTTTCCGCCATACCTATATCGTTGCGATTATCGAAATAGATTGCAAATGATAAATCGCCCTCCCCATTCTGACGCACAAGTTACTCTCCATCAAACCAAAGTTTATGTAGGGTAGAGATATGAATCGTAGATCAATCCTTCTTTCAATGATCGCTAGCTTGACTGGGCGTTCGGCTTGGGCAACTGGCGAAGACGGGAATAAAAACGCCCCCATTCACTTTATTGCCGCCCTTGGCGCTGAAACAGCGACTAGCGGATCAGGTGCGCAGGATTGGGGCATCTGGTATGGCGATCCGGCAACGCGCTCTGTTTGGCTTTCGATGTATCCACTTGTGCGGCAAATGGGGGGCTTTACGCCTGCCAATTGGCGCATTGTTGAGGATGACTGGTGGCTCGATGAAAACGGGCTGGTTATGCCACCCCCCAATTTCCCTATCCCGCCCGGTCGTTATCTGGTCACGGGCGACCGGGAGGTCACAACCGTTCTGACCGTCGAGGCGCCCGATGATACGGGCGATATGAAATGGTCGCTTGAGGAAGGCACGCTTTACGATGTAACCCACCTGCCCTGCCGTTCGGCGCGTTACACGCCAGTGGGGGAAACAGGCACCTGCTTGCCATTAGGGGCGGATAAATCCATGTTCCCGATCCCTGTGGGTCAACCGCTTCCTGAAATTGAGGCCTGTCAGAAGAAAGATTATTCCGTGCTGATCGTAATCGGCTTGCCACAAACCTAGATGTCCCAGCTAGGACATGGGGTTAAGTTATTGATACTAAAATGAAACTCGAAGCTACGCTGAAATTATTTGCAACCCCAGCCCTACTCCTAACGCTGTCCACCTCCGCAATAGCAGATTGTGCGAAGTTTGAATTGTTGGAACTTTGGGACAAAACGGCGTTGCTGTCTGACAAGATGCTGGAAGAGGATTTGGGCGCGGATAAGTGTGCCTTATCGGGTGCGGGCGGCGGGCTGTTTGCACATGTTTGCCAGTGGTCCTTCCCCTTGCGCGACCCAGCGGCGCTCAACTTCTTTACAGAATTTGAGGCTGACGCCTTGGCATGTCTGCCCCTTGGCGCGCCGCTTGCGCCTGATCAACAGGTGAACCACCCCGATACCTACGTGTTAAAGCAATATCCATTTAAGGATGGGGTGTTGAACCTGTCCTTAAAGGATAAGGGCAATCTGGGGCGGAGTTTTGTGTTTCTCCGCGTGAGTGGCGGAAACTAACTAAAGCTTCGCCGATACATCCGCGGCTTTGCACACAGCCCCTGTCTGCAAATACTCCATAGCATTTAAGCTGGCTTGATGGGCGTCGAGCGAGGAGCCGCCAACGCAGTCTTCAACAACACGGCAGAAATAATCCATCTGATGCCCGTCGGCGAAGGTGTAGTGAACACAAACATCCGTTAGCCCACCGATCAGAATGAGCGTCTCAACCTTGTGACCTTTCAAAACGATGTCGAGGTCTGTTCCGAAGAAACAAGAGTAACGACGCTTTGGGATGATCGGGTCGCTGGGTAAGCCACCCATTTCTTCCAGCGCGACCGCAGTTCCTGAGTCGGATGCCAAACAATGCACATCCTCTGCCCCATCCAGCTCGCGCCCAAAATCGGACAGATCATCGCGGTGGATTTCTTGGACAAAGATCACAGGATGGCCGCGCTCATGAAACGCATCGACCAAAGGCCGCCCCGCCTCCATCCGCGCGCGGTAATCAGGCATATTCGGGATCGCACGTTCATCGCTGTTGTCGATGAATGTGGATTTTTGAATGTCGATGACCAGTAGGGCTGGTTTGCCGACTATGAGGGGTTGGGTGGGCATGGTGTGGCCTTTGAAGAAATTTATGCTGAGCCTAGTTTAAATATGGTCTTCCGACAA
>CAZRFT010000069.1:0-6286 GCA_964599255.1 uncultured Neptunicoccus sp.
GCCGACATCGGCGGTGAGGCGATTCGCGATGCGATACGTGTCGGCACCCGTGAGATCGACGTGGCGATGGCAGGGCGCGATGCCATGGAACTGGAAATTTCGCGCGCTTACCCTGATAGCGAACTGCGTGATAGTTGGGTCTGGTTCCAGTCCGGGCTCAATACCGATGGCGCGCATAACCCGGTTACCACGCGTAGCCTTGAGGCTGGTGATATCCTCAGCCTGAATACCTTCCCGATGATCTCGGGCTACTATACCGCGCTCGAACGTACGCTCTTCGTCGGTGAACCCGATGCCGCATCGCTCGAAATCTGGCAGGCTAATGTCGATGCACATGAACTCGGCCTGTCACTGATCAAGCCGGGTGCGACCTGTTCCGGGATCTGCGCCGAGATCAATCGTTTCTTCGAAGAACGTAACCTGCTGCAATACCGCTCTTTCGGTTACGGTCACTCCTTTGGTGTGTTGAGCCACTATTATGGACGCGAAGCAGGACTGGAGCTACGTGAAGATATTGATACTGCGCTAGAGCCAGGAATGGTTGTTTCTATCGAACCAATGATCTGGCTTCCCGAAGGGCAACCAGGTGCGGGCGGATATCGCGAGCATGATATTCTAGTCGTAACAGAAGATGGTGCGGAAAACATCACCGGCTTTGGCTATGGGCCAGAGAATAATATTATCGGCGCGTAGGCAAAGATTAAAAAAGGGGTTGGCGGAAACGCCGACCCTTATTCAGGCATTAACCGTCTTCAAAAAAGACCCGATCATGCTTTAAGGGATTATCGCGGTCGATATCCTCTTCCAATTCACGAGCGTATCTATGACCAGCATATACGGCAGCTGCGATAATCGCTGGGGCTTCACAATCACCGATGCGTTTAAGTGATTTCGGGGCCAGGTCGGGGGCGTCATCGAAACGCTTCGCTAACTGGTGATAAAGCGCATCATTGGGTTCACGTGACGTCACTAGTACCAGCGAATTTGCGGGACGTGCTTTTTCCGTGTTCGTGTAGGTGCAAGTGAAACGCGCTTCTGCTCCGTCGAAAGATTTGAGCGCATGCGCGCAAAGGATATCGACATCCAGTTCCATCAGGCGCGTTTGCGCGCGCCAACGCTCTGTTGTCCATTCGCCCCAGTCTGAAACTCTGTCATGGGGCGTGACAAAGGTGGCAGGCAATTCCAATTCGCGCAGCTTTTCGGCGATGACTGTGCCCATGTAATAGTGGTCATCATCATACACGATGGTCGGTCCCGTCGGGATTTTGCCGGCCATAATATCATCGGGGGTAAAGATCTTTGTCTCAGGTGACAGGTTGGTGTTTTCATTGACATCCCAAAGCCCGATGCCATTGCGTCGCCAATGGGCGCCCGTTGCAACGGCGATATGATCAGCGCCAATTTCAAGAATTTGTTCCGCGGACATTTCGCTTTCGCGAAAGATTTCCACATTGGAAAGCTGATCGAGTTGCTGCAGGCGATAATCGCGAACGCGAGCCCACTCTGACAGGCCAGGAAGTTTAGACTCCTTTGAGACGCGCCCTCCTAAGTCCCGTGTCGCCTCGGCCAGCATTACAGGATATCCGCGTTTACCCAATGCATGCGCTGCTTCCAACCCCGTGGGTCCAGCACCAACGATAAGGATTTTTGCCGCGCTGCGCTTTGCGTTGATTTTTTCAGGGTGCCATCCACGACGCCATTCTTCACTCATTGTGGGGTTTTGCGTGCATCGAATTGGTGCCCCCTTACCATCGCCTGCGTAGCAAATGTTGCAGCCGATGCATTCACGGATATCTTCTAGGCGACCCTCTTTGATTTTGTTTGGCAAGAAAGGATCAGCGATCGAGGGGCGGGCGGCACCGATCAAATCGACCAGACCGCTTTTGATCTGACGAACCATGGTATCAGGAGAGGTGAAGCGTCCGACCGTGACTACAGGTTTAGAAGTTAGCGCCTTGATGCCTGTAACATAAGGTTCGAGCGAGGCTTCTTGCGTGAAGCGCGACAGGCCCATCTCCAGTGAATAGTCGTTGATGTTGATATCCCAAAGATCTGGAAGCTCGCCGATTTGGCCAAATATCTCTTCCGTTTCGCCGCGAATGGGGTTGCCATCTCCGCCCTCGCAAAGGGCGTTTGTTTCCGCGGAGAAGCGTACCGCGACGGCCATTGTTTCACCCACCGCATCTTTGGTATCTTCGATGATTTCGCGCAACAGACGCAAACGATTATCAAGGGTTCCTCCATAATCATCGTTGCGCCTGTTGCTCTCGGGAGAAAGGAATTGAGAAATAAGATAACCATGCGTGGCGTAAACATAGACGATATCGAAGCCAGCCTCTTTCGCACGCAAGGCTGCTTTCCGATGCCTCATCCGCATGTCACGAATATCCGCTTTATCCATGGCGCGCGTTTGAAATGGATTGCCACCTGTATGGGGAAGGCTCATTGGCGCAAGCGAGATTTCACGCGTCGCAAAATTAGACATGCGTGTGCCGCCCGCCACCAATTCAACGCCAGCTAGGGCGCCGTGGGCATGCACCATTTCGGTCATCAGTGCCTGAGCTTTGATATCGCCCTTGTCCCAAAGGGAAGCAGAAGGATGGGGGGTATCGTCGCTTGATGGATGGATCGAGCAGTATTCCGTGTTCACAACCCCCCATCCGCCTTCGGCTTTGACGGCGCGCATATGTGCCAAGGTTCGGGGGCGGTTTGACCCGCTGCCGGTGCAATGAGGCACCTGATAGAAGCGATTTTTCGTTCTGACTGGACCGATTTGCAGCGGTTCGAACAGAATATCATATCTGGGGTCGCGGCTCATTTTCAAATCGCGCGGCTAGCTGTTCACAGTTGAAAAGTGTTTTGGGAACATATCCGCTAGATGGCTCATGCAATCTTCGAGGCGCTCTTTGTTTGCGGATTTTTTTGGGTAAACAAGTAGGTTTAACCATAACCCATCGACTACTGCATCAATCAAGCGCGCGCACCGATCCGCATTTAGATGGGTGTATTTCCCATCAGCGATCAAGGCCCCGCATAGACGACTGATTTGTTCAAAGCGTTTCTCTTCGTAATGGGCGTAGATACGAACATAGTTGGGGCGGTATTTCACTTGCCCCCAAAATGCATACCAAACAGCAACTTTTTTTGGTGTGCAAATGTCCTTGTGAAAATCAACCGCGATGATGGCGGCCAATTGATCCTCTGGCTTTGGGCCTGCGTTTTGCATGGCTTTAAACCAAAGTTCGAAATGCTCCTTTGCTAAGTAGTCAAGTGTTGCATCGTAAAGCGCATCTTTGGTTTCGAAGTGAAAATTCACAACACCATGCGATAGATTGGCTCCTTTGGTTACAGAGGAAAGCGTGGTTCCAGAAAGACCGTGCTTTGCAACCGAGTCGATAGTGGCGTCGATCAATTGTTGCCGTCTTGCCTCGCGAGTGGCTGTCCTTTTTTTGGGTTTCGTTTCGCTGGGCGCTGCGGCCATAGATGGGTCCAATCGGGTAAATGAGAAGGTCTGTGCAGTAGGGTAACCTTTTCATTTTCTGACTGATCAGTCAATAAATTTGACTTTTGTCTAAGAAACGCTTCACTATCAAGAATGGGTCTTTTGGAGCTGATGCTATATTGATGGTGGTCCCGCTGATTACAGCAATTTAGGTCTTTGATAAGAGTGCAACTTGATCCTTTCGAAATGAGCAAAGCCAGTGACGGACATTATTGCAGATAAGAATATGGTAACCGGGAGTATCGGACGAGAGTTCGTGCGCTTTGCTGTGCCGTCCGTGTTTGGCATGATTGCTATTTCCTCTGCGATTGTGATCGACGGTATTTTCATTGGGAACTTTGTCGGAGCGATCCCGTTAGCGGCGGTGAATCTGATCATGCCCTTTATCACGATCGTTTGGGGCATCATCTTGATGTTGGCGAGCGGGGCAGCGGTTATCGCAGGTAAATATCTGGGCGAAGGGAAGCTAGAGAACGCTTCGGATATTTTCACCAAAGCATTCCTCGTCGTTTTTGTTGCGATGGTAATTTTGATGATCGCCTCTTTCGCATTCCCCACCCAAATAGCCATGGCGCTGGGTGCAAGGGATGAAACCGTAGCGCTTTGTGTTGAGTATGTATCCGCGCTGGCATGGTTTTACCTTGCTTTTGGTTTTGCCGTGATGATGAGCTATTTCCTTCGCGTTGATGGGCGACCGAGTTATGCCTTTCTAGGCCTTCTTTCGACGACGATTGCCAACATTGTTTTGGACTATTTGCTGATTGTTGAAATGGGGATGGGTCTGCAAGGCGCGGCGATGGCGACAGGTTTGGCCTTTGCTGTCGGTATGTTTGTGGTCGCACCGCATTTCATTTTGAAGCGCGGAAATATCAGGTTTGCAAGACCCAAGGGTTCCTGGTCGGAAATTCCACGCGCGGCTTATAACGGGTTTTCCGAGTTTCTAACCGAAACTTCTGCGGGAGTGATTGTTCTGCTGTTCAATTGGATCCTGATAACCAATGTTGGATCCATGGGCGTCGCGGCGTTCACGGTAGTGGACTACATAATGTATTTTTCACTGCTGATTTTTTACGGCGTCGCGGAAGGTATCTCGCCGCTTGTCAGCGTCAATTTTGGTGCCAAAAAACCAAATAGGATTATGTCCTTTTTCAAATTGGGAATGGCGAATAACCTGTTGATCGCAATGCTTGCCACGCTTGCGCTGTTACTATGGACCGAAGAAATGGTGGGGATATTCCTAGCTGACGGGGAGGCTGAGATTACAGAGCTGGCCGTGACCATTGTGCAGATTGTTTGGCCCATGCTAATTTTCGCAGGATTGAACATTGGGCTGACGGGCTATTTTACGGGCATGCAATGTGCCACTCAATCGGCTTTGATTGCGTTTTCACGCTCTATCGTTTTACCGATTTCCTTTACCTTGCTGTTTTGGAAACTCTTTGGCTTTATGGAGGTATTCTATGCGCTTCCCGCATCAGAAATCTGCGTGTTTGTGCTAGCGCTTTTCTTGCTTCGTAAGCGCACGCCGCGTGATTTGATCGAAGAGTGAGGGCCTAGTGATCGTCGTGATCGACGAGATAAACCACAATCAAACAGCCACTTGGTGAGTATGAATTATGTTTGGTGCCTTTGCGGAGCCAAACAAGATCGCCTGCGCCATATTCCACACCGTCATGATCCACCAGATCGCCTTCGATGATATAGAATTCTTCATCGCTTAGATGTTCATGCGCAACGGTGGTTTCGCCTGGGTCCATTCGGTAGATGTGAAAGCCGCTGCCCAAGGGCGTGTCTGTGCCCAATTGTAGAACAGAGCCGTTTTTTACGCCGTCACTGTAAAAGGGTTTATATTCGCCATCCCGGATATTCACCACGCGGCGATCCTGGGGGGCGATTGGTTTTAACTCTGACATGTTTTTGTTCCCTTCTTGAGTGTTTGGTTTCTCTTTATTTTACGATCTGGATTTCGATATGCGGTCCGCAACCTCAAGCCCGCTTAGATAGGCGCCATGAACGGTGGCCTGAGCATGCGGCATGGTGGCTTCACCTGCAAAGAATAAACGATCTGCTAACGTTTTTGCCAAGACTTTGCGGGCATCGGTGGTGCCCGGTTTTGCGTAGCTGTAAGAGCCCCATGTTGTGGGCGTGTTTAGCCACGTCGTCTCAAATGTGGATTTGATCTGTTTAGTGATGTTATTGCCAAAAACCTTTTTAAGCCCATCAATACTAAATGCTGTGGCGGCGTTGGGGCCATCCTTTTCAAGTTCTGCGGCGCAGCGGCCTGCGACAAAAGAGATGGCGAGTTGGCTGTTATAAAAACCAAAATCGATGCTGCAGAACGCGTCATCCCCAACATGGTAGCTGATACTGTCACCTTGGGTTGCTTCGCGAAATTCAGATGTGAATTCGATACCAACTTTATTCAAAAGGCCCATCGGGAGTTGATGAATTGCGTCTAGTTTCCACTTTGGAAGGGGAGGATCAAACTCGATGCCTTCCTTAGCAAGTACGCCTGTGGAAACAGTCAATACCACATGCCTGGCGGTGAGGGTCCCCTTGACCGTTTCAATTTTTACGCTTGGACCATTTAGATCAATCTTTGAGACAGAGCAGTCCAGCATGACATCTATATCGGCATGGAGACGCTCTACAAAACTACCCAAGCCACCTTCGAGAAGCCAATCGCCATCAGCTTTGGCAAATTGGAATAAATCATTGGCAGAGCATATTTCGGCATCCGCACCGAGATAGGGGGCGATGTGATGTTTTATCAAATCTTTGTAG
>CAZRFT010000070.1:0-19470 GCA_964599255.1 uncultured Neptunicoccus sp.
GCCCACGGATGCACCTGCCATCAAAATGGAAAATACCAAGGCATTGGGCGCGAAGGTTGAAACCTTTGACCGCGCAACCGAAGATCGCGATGACGCCGCAAAACGGGTGGACCACAATGGTTCGCGGATCTTGATCAAACCGTTTGACAATGAAACGGTGATTGCGGGGCAATGCACGGTTGGATTGGAAATTGCCGCCCAGGCCAATAATCACGGGGTTACAGAAGCTGAAATGCTGGTCTGTTGTGGCGGGGGTGGATTGACTGCGGGTATCGCACTTTCCCTCGAAGCGGATGCCCCAAATATGAAAGTGCGCACGGTTGAACCTGAAGGATTTGATGATGTCGCGCGTTCCCTAATATCAGGAAAGATCGAAGCGAATGATCGACTTTCGGGCTCTGCCCAAGATGCGATCCTAACGAAATCACCTGGTGAGCTGACTTTCCCAATTCTTAAGCGCCTTTGTGGGGCAGGTTTGGTTGTTTCAGACGAGGAGTGTTTTCGCGCCATGGCGCTTGCCTTTGAACGCTTAAGGATTGTTATCGAACCCGGAGGCGCGGCCGCGCTTGCTGCAGCTTTGTTTCATAAAGGTGATCTTAGTGCTGATGATGTTATCGTGACCGCCTCTGGTGGAAACGTCGATCGCTCCCTATTTATTGACGTATTAGAGAAATTCGGGGGGACTCAATGAGCAATTTCACCATCGCCAGCTTCAACGTCAAAAACCTAATTGGCGCAGAGCAGGAATATTACAAATTCGAAGAATACACGCCGGAAGAATATGCGTGGAAAAAGGATTGGTTAGCGGATCAGCTTCTGTCGATGAATGCTGATATTGTCTGTTTTCAGGAAATCTTCGAACAACCCGCCCTGTACGACATTGTAGAAGAAACAAACACCCGTGGGTCTGAATACAACGCCGCCGTAATTCCGGATAAGTCCAAGCGCTATCATCGCAAGGCGGTCTTTCGGAAATTGAAATACGAAGCCTATGAGAACGGCACACTATTCTTTGCCCCGAATTATTCCGATGGCGGTCCGGGCGAGCGTCAACCTGGTTTGGCGATCCTGTCCCGATACCGGTTTGAAGGTGAACCAGAGGTTATTCAAGAACTGTCAGAGCCGCTCGTTTTTCAATTCACGGGCCTGCGGGGCAAAGGTGATGCGGGAAGTTTCACGCTGACCCGCATTTCGCGCCCGATCATCAAAGCGCGTGTGAATATTGAAGGCACGATTGTCACGCTGTTCAATTGCCACCTGAAATCAAAGCTTGGCGAATATGTGAAGCCTAAAGGGGCCGCTTTTGCTGCAGAAGCCGATTTGACGGATTACGATCCTGTTGGACGCGCAATGGGTTCCGCGCGTGCCGCGATGCGCCGCATGGCCGAAGCTCTGGTTCTACGCCGCGCGATTGTAGAAGAATTAAAATTGGGCAACCCTGTAATGGTGATGGGTGATTTCAATGATGGCGAACATGCCGTGAGTTCAGAAATTATCACCGGTGAAGTGCCGTTTAAAAATTACGCCTGGATGCGCAGGCATGATGCAGAAAATCGCAATGAGCGTTATTCAGAGGAAGAGAATATTCAAATTCGTGGTGATATTGAAAAATTCGCCCTGACCTCAGCTGAAAAACTATTCGTGCGGAAATCCCTGCGAGATATGGTTTATACCTCGGCCTTTGGCGGGGTTTATGAAAGCATCGATCAGATCTTCCTTAGCCGCCATTTCCATCCAGATAACGCAGAGCGATTGGGAGAGATGGAATATTTCTCTGTCCTGAATGATCACCTAACGGATGGATCGCATTCCGAGGCACCATATAATAAATTGGCCTCTGATCACGGTCAGATTATTGCGCATTTTAAGCTTGTCGATGGGGAGCAATTTCGAGTTTAATGTAGACTGAAATGGGTGAGGAAATAAATTTTGTCAAAAATATCTCCAATGAATGTTCTGTCGATTAACCCAATCGTTGCGGTTGTAGAGGATTTTGCCACCGAGGAAGAGACTCAATACATAATCGACAATTTCTCTGACAAACTCGAACCAGGGGTGATTCAAACGGAAAAAGGAATTGGCGTCCAAGATGAAAGGTGCACCCATTGGAACACCCGCTTGAACCAATGGGAAGATCCTACTCTAGCGAAGCTTGTTGAGCGCATTTCGCTATATACTCGCCTTCCACCTGAAAACTCTGAAAACGGTACGTTTATGCGTTACCAGGGTGATCAAGAATTTAAGCCCCATTGCGACGCATTCGTCCAGGCTGGACCTGGATTGACGCAACTCGCCCGAGGCGGTCAGCGCGTCTTTTCTTCCATGATTTATCTCAATGATGTAGACAATGCTGGACAGACAGAGTTTCCTGCCTTGGGAATAAAGATTTCTCCAAAACGCGGCCGTCTGCTTATTTTCTCTAATACGCGCCCCTGCTCGTTGGAACCACACCCGCAGGCAACGCACGCTGGATTGCCGCTAAATGGTGGTGAGAAATTCGCAATTTTCTTTGGATGGAGGCAGCTTGCTTACTATGTACAAAGAGAGTATCCTGATCATGAGGGTGAATCACAAACAGTTTAGTCATAGGTTCATCCTAAATATTGGAGGGAAATATGAAATACACAGCCCCTATTGCTGCAATGGCCTTGGCCTCTTCGACATGTTACGCGACAGCCGAAGATATCAAGGATCCAAACGCGCCCTTGATTTCATCAGTTGAAGTCGAGACAACTCAGTCTGGCGCACTTGCAAATCAGGCTTGGATTGTTCCGGCCTTGTTCATCGCTGGTGCAGCTCTAATTATTGCATCCAGAGACGACGCAGCTCCTCAGTGTAACATCTGCTAGTTGTAGAAAATAACTCTGAATAAGTGCGGCGGATTACCTATTCGCCGCACTATTGATTCCAAGCAAATGACGCCTTCTTGCCCCAAACCTCGCGTACCCGTTTATCGCGTCCGCAGCCTTTGCGGTAACGTTTATATGCTTTTGCTTTGGTGATGAGCCCGTAACGGGTGACGATTTTCTCTTTCGATTTGTAGAAATCTTGGTGGTAGTCTTCGGCCGGGAAAAACTCGGCTGCGGGTAGAACGGGCGTGTAGATTTCTTCATCTAGTGTCGGAGCAAGCCGATCGAGGACGCTCATGGCGATGGGCGCTTGTTCTTCGGTTGCAAAAATTGCGGAACGGTAGCTGTTGCCACGATCACAGAACGAGCCAGTTGCATCATGCGGATCGATGGAACGCATGAAGATATCCACGAGCTCTTCGTAAGAAATTATATCAGCATCAAAGGTGACAAGAACCGCTTCGCGGTGGCCTGTCTCTTTTTTGCTGACTGCCTTGTAATTTGCATTGCTTGCCTTGCCGCCCGAAAATCCAGAGACGACATCTTGGACGCCATCAAGGCTTTCTAGGTCTTTTTCAACACACCAAAAACATCCACCTGCGAGAATAGCCGTTTGAATATCTTTGGCCTGAGCCGCCGTGGACATGGCGATAGAAAAAATCAGTGCGATTAAAATGCGCATTAAAAACCCTCCCTAGATCTTGGGCAAAGAAGCATAAGCCGCGTTCAATTTGAAATGATGTTTTTGTGAATTTCGTTTCAGCAATTGACCAGAAGTCTCGACACGCTACTCTTCCACACAATTCAGAGGAGGAAGAGATGCGGATATTGTTCACGGGCGGATCAGGCAAAGCGGGCAAGCATGCCGTCGCTTACCTGCTAGAACAGGGTCATACGATTGTGAATTTGGATCGCGTTCCTTTGGAAATGGACGGCGTGAATAACCGAATAGCCGATATGACCGATGCTGGCCAAGTCTATGACATCATGTCCGCCTACGCCCATTATGGCGAGATGGAGCCGGGAACAGGCGTGCCAAAATTCGACGCGGTGGTGCATTTCGCCGCTGTCCCGCGCTTGCTTCAGAATTCGGATAACGAGTGCTACCGTGTGAATACCGTGGGCACGTATAATATCATCGATG
Organism: uncultured Neptunicoccus sp.; assembly: GCA_964599255.1. Taxonomy (GTDB): domain Bacteria; phylum Pseudomonadota; class Alphaproteobacteria; order Rhodobacterales; family Rhodobacteraceae; genus Amylibacter. The sequence continues at coordinate 3,994 of CAZRFT010000070.1, forward strand.
CTGCACTGAAATTTGGTGTTCCGAAAATCATATTCGCAAGTTCTGAAACCGCGTATGGCATTTGCTTTGCCGATGGGGAGCGAAAGCCAGACTACCTGCCCATGGATGAAGAGCACCCGACGGTGCCCGAAGATAGTTATGCAATGTCCAAAGTCGTGAACGAGGCGACCGCGAAAAGCTTCCACGCGCGTTCTGGCACGGATATTTATGGCTTGCGCATCAATAACGTCATCGAACCTCATGAATATAAAGAGCTTTTCCCAGGCTTTATTGCCGATCCGAAACAACGCTTGCGCAATATCTTTGCCTATATTGATGCGCGCGATCTGGGCCATATGGTGCAATGTTGCTTGGATACCAATGGGTTAGGCTATGAAGTCTTTAATGTCTCGAACGATCATCATTCCGTTGATACGCCGACCTCTGAATTGATTTCTGAATATTATCAAGGGGTTGAGATCCGCAAAGAAATGGATGAGCGCGAGACATTTTATCCCAATGACAAGGCAAAAAAAATGCTGGGGTTTTCACCCCAGCATGATTGGAAAAATTACGTTTGATCAGGAGGGTTAGCCGTCCTTGCGAATGACCTCGTTTTTCGGATCATAGGGGCTGTCCTCGACTATCTCTGCATCCCAAAGCTCGCCTTGCATGCGCACTTTGAGTTTCTGACCAGGGTTTGCCAGATCGGGTGAGACATATCCCATGCCGATCGATTTATTGAAATGCACGGAATAGCCACCAGAGGTGAGACGTCCGACTTTTGTATCGCCATCATAGAGCGCCTCGCGGCCCCAAGGGTCCGCATCGCTTGGACCATCGATCAGCAAGGTCACACATTTAAACCGCACACCTGTTTCAACCATTTTCGCTTTGCCGTGGAAGTCTTTTTCCAGATCGATAAAGCGCGGCAGGTCTGCTTCTTGCGGCGTGGCATCGCGACCTAGCTCGGTTCCAAATGCGCGGTAGGATTTTTCCTGACGGAGCCAGTTTTGGGCACGTGCGCCCACAAGCTTCATCCCATGTTTTTCACCCGCTGCTGTCAGCTGATCCCAGAGGTAGTTCTGCATTTCAATTGGGTGATGCAATTCCCAGCCAAGTTCGCCCGTATAGGCAACGCGGATCGCATTCACTGGGCACATGCCCAATTCAATTTCGCGGGCAGAAAGCCATGGGAAACGCTTGTTTGAAAGTGCCGTTTCAGGATCAGCATCTTTGATGATCTCTTTTAGAACATCGCGGGATTTAGGCCCGGCGATAGCAAAGACACCCCATTGCGACGTCACATCTTGGACTTCGATATAACCGAATTCATCTGCTTTATCTTCCACAGCCTTACGAAGGTAATCCGCATCATAAGCAGTCCACGCGCCAGCGGAGACAAGGTAGTAGCTATCTTCGCCGGTACGGACGATTGTGTATTCCGTCCGCGTCGTGCCGTGATCGGTCAATGCGTAAGTCAGGTTGATCCGACCCACGCGCGGCAGTTTGTTACAAGTGAACCAATCAAGGAATGCCGTTGCACCCGGCCCCTTCACAATATGTTTGGTAAACGCCGTTGCGTCGATAAGGCCAACACCTTCACGGATCGCTTTGGCCTCTTCAACCGCGTACTCCCACCATGCACCACGACGGAACGAGCGTCCGTCATGATCAAAGCTGTGCGCCGCATCTAGGGGGCCGTAATAGTTGGGACGTTCCCAGCCATTTACTTGGCCAAATTGAGCGCCCAGCGCTTTCTGACGATCATAAGCAGGTGCCGTGCGTAGTGGACGGCAGGCTTCGCGTTCTTCATCAGGGTGATGCAGAATATAGACGTGGTCGTAACATTCTTCGTTTTTCCGCGCCGCATATTCGGTGGTCATCCAAGAGCCGTAGCGTTTCGGATCAAGCGAGGCCATGTCAATCTCTGCCTCGCCCTCAACCATCATTTGCGCCATGTAGTTGCCAACGCCGCCTGCGGCTGTGATGCCGAAGCTAAAGCCTTCTGCCAGCCACATATTGCGCAGGCCAGGCGCTGGACCCACCAGCGGATTGCCATCTGGTGTGTAGCAAATCGGGCCGTTAAAATCGTCCTTCAACCCGCTTTCTTCGCAAGACGGCATCCGGTGGATCATCGCCATGTATTGTTCTTCAATCCGTTCTAGATCGAGCGGGAAAAGATCCGCACGGAAGCTGTCAGGCACACCATATTCAAAACGCGCTGGTGCATTTTTCTCGTACACACCCAAAATCCAACCGCCGCGCTCTTCGCGCACGTAAGATTGCGCATCGGCATCGCGGATAACGGGGTGTTCTGGATTACCATCCGCGCGCCATTTCTGAAGCGCTGGGTCGACATCTGTAACGATGAATTGGTGTTCAACTGGAATTGCTGGAATTTTAATACCTAACAGCTTTGCCGTGCGCTGGGCGTGGTTGCCCGTTGCCGTCACAACATGTTCGGCCGTAATGACCGTTTGCTCGTCAGAGGCAACAAGGTTCCCGCCCTGTTCTACCATTTTTGTGCAGGTCACTTCCCAATGTGAACCTGTCCATTTATAGCCATCTACCTGCCATTTGCGTTCAATCGTCACGCCGCGTTGACGCGCGCCTTTGGCCATCGCCATGGTCACATCAGCGGGGTTAATATAGCCATCATCAGGGTGATAAATCGCGCCCTCAAGATCATCGGTGCGGATAAGCGGCCAACGTTCCTTAATTTGGTCGGGCGTCAAACGCTCGTATCCAATGCCCACTGTTTCAGCTGTGGAACCATAAAGCATATATTCATCCATCCGGTCCTTGGTTTGCGCCATGCGCAGGTTACCAACAACGGAAAAGCCCGCATTCAGCCCCGTTTCCTCTTCGAGGGTTTTGTAGAATTTGACGGAGTAGTCATGAAGGTGACTGGTTGCATATCCCATGTTGAACAAAGGCAACAATCCAGCCGCGTGCCAAGTGGAACCAGAGGTCAGCTCGTCGCGTTCCAAGAGCATTACATCGTCCCAGCCATATTTTGCCAAATGATAGGCGATGCCTGTTCCGACCGCACCACCGCCGACAACCAATGCGCGCACATGTTTTTTCATGACTCAAACCCTTTGAAAATTTGCTCTGTTATGGACGAAAATATCGCAAAGATTCAAAAGTGTCGCGGCGAATGACGCTCGAAAACGACATTTCCTTGTCTCAATGAAGGGAGATGACGCAAATACGCTACAGGCGCTTGCCGCGAGCCCGACTAAATTAAGCTATTTTGTGATATATTCGAGACGTTTGGCGTTGGTCAAAAGTTCGAAATATTGTGGATCGACACTATTGTCAGAGGGCTTAACCGAGCCTCCGTCATTGAAAATTGTGGCCTGAGAGCTTTTCGTTTTCAAAAATCTAGAAGAAGAAACGCCCTGCGCCTCACCGAACTGTAAAATGCTGAAATAAGTTGCAACCACCGCAACGAGTATGAGCAGTAAACCTTTGACTTGCATAAGCCATCTCCGAATCTACACCCATTTCCCTTGGATCTTTCGTAACCAAACAATTTGAAGAAAATTGGGCGCAATTCGTCCACAATGTGGCAAAGCATTAGCCAGATAGATTGTGTCTTTTATTCGCCGACGCTTTTAAAACCGCTTTTCTCTTTTGAAGATTCGACCGATTTAAAAAACTTCTTCTCGCCCTCGTTATTTTGATTAACGGACTTGAATCCTAGCCGAGACTTTTGTTCGGAGATTTGCGTTTCTTCGGCAGTTTCAGTTTCTGCGCTTTCACTCACGACCTCTTTGTTTTTGTAACGCACGAGATCCTCTTGGGTGAAATCATATATCCGCTGACCTGTGTCGGGGTCGACGTAGTAAGCACCCTGGTTTTCGATTTCTTCCTTAATCGCGTTGAAATTACGCATGATCGCCAATGGATTATCTTTAATATCCGCTGCGGTGATATCTCCAATTTTTTCGGCTTCGCCATTGGCGTTTTCAAGTATCTCCGCTGCCTGCCTTAGGGCGTTAAGATTTTCAGACGGTTCTTCCGCTTCGGCCGTATCCGACGAACTGTCACTTTGCGGCATCATAGATTGGATTAGTGGCTTGGCCCGTTCGATGAGCGGATTGGCGTAGCCTGACGCAATAACGCCGGTGACAACCATCGCGCCAATGATCCACAATGTGAACATGATCATCCCACGGGGGGTTAGAATATAATCTAGTAATTTTACCATCACTCACCCTTTTTGCGATATACAACCAGCAAATACAGCGCTGATCGACCCCTACTCGCGTGAACGACAATAAAGACAAAAGATACGGCAAAATTATGACGCGAAATTTGGCGAATTCTTCAAATTATTGCGAATTCGACGGTCAATGCTTAATTCCCAATTGTCTCTTTCACACGATTGATGAAACTACGCCGATAAAGCCAGCTGACACTAAGGAATTCGCACGATGACCAAAAATCCATTTTTTAGAGATTGGAACGACAATTTTGGTCTACCACCCTTTGATGAAATCGAGGTTGCGCATTTTGAGCCTGCGCTTGAACGCGCTTTTGAAGAACAGCGGGAAAATATCAAAAAGATTGCAAACGACCCAGATGCGCCGAGTTTTGAAAATACAATCGAAGCGTTGGAACGCGATGCGCCCCTTCAGGCAAAAATTGGCGCGGTATTTCACAATCTAGCGGGCACCGATTCAACGGCAGAGATAGAGGCACTGCAACGCAAATTCGCCCCACTTTATGCCGAGCTTTCTACGGAGATCATGCAAAACGAAGCGCTGTTTGGTCGTGTTGCCACGCTTTATGAAACACGGGCCACGTTGGGGCTTAGTGAGGAACAATTGCGGGTCTTAGAGCTTTACCACCAGATGTTCGAACGTGCAGGTGCCACGCTCGAAGGCGCTGCACGAACTGAATATGGTGCGATACTAAAGCGTTTGGCGGAGTTGGGAACGGCCTTTACCCAAAACCTTTTGGCTGATGAGCGTGACTGGCATCTTGAGCTGACGAAGCAAGATTTCGAAGGCTGTCCAGACTTTGTCATTGCCGCAGCAAAAGCAGCCGCAGATGAACGGGGGCTGGGGGGTTATTGCCTGACGCTTTCGCGATCACTGATTGTGCCGTTTTTACAATTCTCTTCACGCCGTGATCTACGCCAAAAAGCATTCATTGCCTGGGGTAAGCGGGGCGAGAATGGTGGCAAGACGGACAACCGCGCGATCGTAAAAGAAACGTTAGAATTGCGTGAAAAGCGCGCCGCCCTATTAGGGTTCGAAACTTTTTCACATTTCAAACTCGCCCCTGAAATGGCGGGGGGACCAAAAGCAGTGGAAGAGCTGTTAAGCGCTGTTTGGGCGCCTGCTCAAAAATCGGCACTTAAAGATGCAGCCAAATTAGAAGCCATGCTGAAAGCCGATGGGGAAGAGGGCCCATTGCAACCTTGGGATTGGCGCTACTACGCAGAGAAGCTGCGCCAACAAGAATACGCTCTCGATGAAGCCGCGCTGAAACCATATTTCCAATTGGATCAGATGATTGCCGCTGCGTTTCATGTGGCAAACCGCTTGTTTGGCCTTGAATTCAAAGAGATTGATGCGCCCCTTTATCATGCCGATGCGCGTGCTTGGGAAATCTCGCGCGATGGTCGTCATATGGCGGTGTTTGTGGGTGATTATTTCGCCCGCGCTGGCAAACGTTCGGGCGCTTGGTGTTCACGGTTCCGAAGCCAAGGAAAATTGGATTTCGACAAACGCCCGCATGTGATCAATGTGTGCAATTTTGCCAAAGCTCCCGAAGCGCAACCCGCACTCCTTAACTTCGATGACGCACGCACGCTGTTTCATGAGTTCGGACATGCGCTGCACTATATCTTGTCGGACGTAACTTACGAATTCATCTCTGGCACTTCCGTAGCAAGGGATTTTGTGGAGCTGCCAAGCCAACTTTATGAGCATTGGCTATCTGTTCCTGAAATTTTGGAAGAATTCGCAACCCACGCAGAAACAGGGGAAAAAATTCCAACCGCCCTTTTGGATAAACTCAAAGCGGCAGAGAATTTTGATATGGGTTTTGCAACGGTGGAATATTTGGCGTCTGCTTTTGTTGATTTAGCGTTTCACAGTGAGCCCGCCCCATCAGATCCAATGCAAAAGCAAGCAGAAGTTTTGGATCGCATCGGTATGCCCGCGGCAATCACCATGCGCCACGCCACGCCGCATTTTGCACATGTGTTTTCAGGCGATGGGTATTCGTCTGGCTATTACAGCTATATGTGGTCAGAGGTGATGGATGCAGATGCCTTTGTTGCTTTCGAAGAAACAGGCGATGCGTTCAACGCAGAGATGGCCGCTAAGCTCGAAAAGCATATCTATTCCGCAGGCGGCTCCAAACCACCGCAAGCGCTTTACACCGCATTTCGGGGCGCCATGCCAGATGTTGGGCCGCTTTTGGAAGGGCGCGGTTTGGCCTAGATTTATCCAGCGGATAAATCTTGGGCGAGCATCAGGGCATTATTGTCTGGATCATAAAATGTAGCTGTTTTCACCATGCCCTCAACAACATCCGTTGGGCCATCAAATTTTATTCCTGATTTTTCCATAGCAGCCCTGGCGCTATCAATGTCATCGACTCCAAATACTGGTACACAATTGCCAGGCGCTGGTTCGGTATGTTCTCCCAAACCAATGGTCACGCCGTTTGTTTTGGTCGCGATCTCCGACCATCCAGCCTCGTCGATATGATAGATTGTTTCAAACCCCAGCACCTCTTCGTACCATTTTGCACTGGCATGTCTGTCTTTGACAGACATCGCGATTGTGATTGTGTTTTCAAGATTTACGAGGGCCATGGGGTTTCCTTTTGATTTAAAATATATTAACTATACTTTATGGACATAAATTCATTTGTCAACATCACGTCTCGGGCATGGTCAATCCCGATCTTGGCGCATTTTCATCAAGGCGTTCCTGGCAGACAAGCCACATTGCTTACGGCAACGGGAGCGGGACGAACCGCTTTTGCGCAAAGCATGAAACATTTGATCGAGATTGGCTTAGCTGAGCGCAATCCAGGGCACGGTCACCCATTGCGCCCAGAATTCCGACTGACAAAAACTGGAAAAATAGCGGCCAAGATGGCCTGGGGAATTTACCAATCTACCGAGGCCCGTGATCATGATATCATTCGAAAATCTTGGACGTTACCAATTTTATCCACGTTGCAAAAGCCCAGCTATTTTAGCGATATTAAAAGAAATCTCCATGCGGTGACAGATCGCGCCTTGGCACAATCTTTGCGTGGGCTAGAAGAACGGGAATGGATTAAGCGTGATGTGAGTCCAATCGCCAGGCCGCCAAGACCGCTATACTGCGCGATTAACGAGGGCGCGATGATTAGCAAAATTACTTCTGGCGAGGTTTTTGGCGGCACTGAATTGCATTAGAAACCAATCTTCGTGGCTTTAACGGTTAGTTCCTCAACTCACCTTCGTCGACGCCCCAGAAGGTTGTTTTAGGTGCCCAGCCGCGGGCACCATCAAGCGTGATTTTACACCAATCTGCCGTGCACTCTTTCAAAAAGCCAACAGCCCCTTTTTCAACCTTAGCGACAAGCTGGGAATCTGTGTAGCCGCGACGCCGCAGAAGTGTTTCTTCGGCCGTGAACACAACCGTGCGGATGCCCGAAAGTAATCGAAAATGCATCCAGCCGCCCTGCCCTTCGGCATCTTCGACACGGCGCCAATGTTCATATTCGCCTGTGATGCGCAGCGGCGTGTGGCGGTGTTTGAATACCCAATCAATGCGATGTGCCTGCGAGGGACCCCGACGCGCATAACCTTCGGACGCTTTCATGGACACAAAACGGGGGATGGGCAGGTTTGTCACCTCGCCCAATTCCTCTGCCCAAAGGGGGTTGGGAATAAACAAACAGATCAAAAGAACTGCCCGTAACATCATCGCCTCGCTGCTCGTCTTGGGGTTATTGTCCCCGTTGAGGGGCAAATTGACAGAGTCGGGCGAAAAAATCCAGTCACATGGATGTAAGTGAATAGCCTTAGAGCTTGGTTAGTTTGGCGCCGTTTTCAATCACGCCATCTTGGACAATTTTACAAAGCACACCACGCAGACGCAAAGGCACATGATTGGGTTCTCGCACCCAATCCAAGGCATCTTCGCCGTAGCGCACTTTCCATTTCACGCAGGCATCATTCCATTTATCAGTCACTTCCAAAACGGCCGTGCCCGCCTGAAGCTGCGTTCCTACAGGCAAGTTCTCTTCGGATAAATCCATATCCACAATGAAAGTATCGCCCGGGTGGGGCGCTTCGGTTTCATCCTCGTTCCACACCATGTTCAAAACGCGGCGTTGCAGGATCGAGACTTGGATGCGCGGATCACCAGAGCCATCCTCGAGCTTTAGCCACGGCTCTTTGCTCCAACGGCAATTTTCAACCCCACCCGCTGCCGTGACATTCAGTCGATCTGTGAAGTTACGAACACCGAAATCAGGGCGGTTACATAACATCTCGATCGCCGCTCCGTCTTTAGGTGCGGACATGATGTTTTCGACTTCTGTATCAAGGGTTTGGCGATCTGGTTTCATTTTAATTTTCCACAAACGGGGCAAGATTTGCGTTTCTTGTAATTCATCGTGCGATTTTCTGCATAAAGCGCGTCATAAATCATCAGCATTCCGTAAAGGGGATTGCCGGTTTTGGCTATCAGTTTTATCGCCTCCACCGCCATCATCGACCCGATCACACCGGGAAGCGCACCGACAACGCCCGCGTCAGCACAGCTTGGCGCCAACCCCGCATCGGGCTCTTTGGGGAACAGGCATGTAAAACAGCCACCTTCGCGTGCATCGAATACGCTAACCTGACCTTCCCATTGCGCAATCGCCCCAAAGACCATGGGTTTTTGTTGCTTCACGCAAGCCGCATTCGCAAGCTCGCGCGTTTCAAAACTGTCAGAGGTGTCAATCACCACATCGAAATCGGCAATCAGATCGTCGGCAATCTCGCCCGTGAATTTTCGATGATAGGGTTGGATTTTCACAAAGGGGTTTTGTGCGTTAAGCACTTTTTCCGCCGCGAACACCTTAGGTATATCAAGGTGATTTTCATCGTAAATCACCTGACGTTGTAGGTTCGAAAGGCTGACCTCATCCTCATCAATGATGCCAATTGTGCCAACACCAGCGGCGGCAAGATAGGACAGGACGGGTGCGCCCAGCCCACCGGCGCCAATAACTAAAACCTTTGCGCTGCGAAGGCGGTTTTGCCCCTGCCCTCCAATTTCGCGAAGAACAATATGACGGGCGTAACGTTCAAGCTCTGTATCCGTCATCCCTTCATCTTTGCGCAGTGTTGCAGCGGCATCGCGCGCTTTGACGCGGGCGCGGATGAATCGTACGTAAAGCGTCAGAGCCCCCAAAAGCAGGATGATCACCAAACCTTCCAGCGAAATCATGGATTGGATGGCGCGCAGCATGGGTTAGCTGCGACCGGTGGAGCCGAAACCACCTGTGCCGCGTTGGGTGTCGTCTAGCGTGTCGGTAAAAGTGAAACTGGCTTGGGTCACGGGCGCGATCACCATTTGTGCGATACGTTCGCCGTGTTGGATATGAAAATCTGTTTCCCCGTGATTGATCACGATTATGCCCAATGGGCCGCGATAGTCGGCATCAATCGTGCCAGGACTGTTAACAAGCGATATTCCATGTTTCAAAGCCAGGCCCGAACGCGGTCTGATTTGGGCCTCGGTGCCTTTGGGCAGGGCCATGCGTATCCCTGTAGGAACTAACATACGCATACCCGGTTTAAGCGTGACACCCGTTTCCCGTTGATCCATTGGAAAATTCGCCCTCAGATCAACACCCGCTGCATCTTTGGATTCGTAGCTTGGCAAGGCCAAGGATTGGTCGGCTTCATCTGTCCAAGCCAGCATTACCTGATGGCCGCTCATCCCAACGCCTTTGCAATCAGCTCTGCGAGTTTTTTCGCCACAGCGGCCTTCGACATGCGTGGCCATTCCTCTACCCCGTCTTCGCGGATAAGAAGAATTTGATTTTCAGAACCGCCCATAATGCCCGTTTCCTCGGACACATCATTGGCCAAAATCCAATCACAGCCCTTGCGTTCGCGTTTTGCGGCGGCGTGTTCTGCAACCTTGTCGGTTTCTGCAGCGAACCCAATCACCAATTCTGGCCGATCTTTTTTGAGATTGGAGATGGTTTTAAGAATATCGGGATTTTCGGCAAAACTAAGATCGGGCAAACCGTCCTTGGTTTTTTTCAGCTTTGCGTCGGACGCATTTTCTACATGCCAATCTGCCACCGCCGCGGCACAGATCACCCCATCAGCTGGTATTGCGCGCTGCACGGCATTTGCCATTTCTTGGGCGGTTTCCACTGCAATAACCTCGGCCCCTTCGGGCGGTTCGGTTTTGGCGGGACCCGTCACAAAACTGACCCGCGCACCCAGCGCCAACAAGGCGGCCGCAATCGCCGCGCCTTGCTGACCAGATGATCGATTAGCGATATAGCGGACTGGATCAATCGGCTCATGTGTGGGGCCAGAGGTAACGATGATATGTTTGCCCTTGAGCGGTCCGTTCAACAATATCTCGGACGCTTGATCTGCGATGAATTCAGGTTCGCTCATTCGACCAAAGCCATATTCACCGCACGCCATATCACCTTCGTCTGGGCCACAAATGGCGATTCCGTCTTGTCGCAGGGTTTCCAAATTCCGCTGCGTTGCAGCATGTTCCCACATCCGAACATTCATCGCCGGCGCAATCATCACAGGCGTATCGGTTGCAAGCAACAACGTAGAGGCCAGATCATCAGCAACTCCTGTGGCCATTTTCGCCATCAGATCAGCTGTTGCTGGCGCCACTACAATCAGGTCAGCAGACCGCGAAAGCTCGATGTGACCCATTTCCACCTCATCTTTGAGATCGAAAAGATGTGTGTAGGTTTTTTCGCCAGCCAAGGCGCTGGCAGAAAGCGGCGTGACAAACTCGCGAGCAGCTTTGGTCATAACAGGTGTTACGGCGGCCCCGCGTTTTTTAAGCGTGCGAATAAGCTCTAAGGCTTTGTAGGCGGCTATTCCGCCCCCAATCACAACCAATATCCGCCGTCCATTCAGCATAACAAAATCCTTGTTTCAGGGGCTTAATCTAGTCGTCGCAGGTGGGGCTTGCAAGAACCTGTTGGAAGCGTTTGGCCAATGCTATTCCTCTATGAATCGCTGTTAAATAGAATTAAGATTACGCTTGGTGACGCGACACATAGGACCATCGCTTTAATGCTCGAGCTTCCAAAATTCACACTTGTGCTGGGCGGGATCAGCAGCGGCAAATCAGCTTTTGCTGAAGGTTTGGCACAATCAGCAGGGCGACCAGTGACTTATTTTGCAACGGCTGAGGCCCATGATGCAGAGATGGAAACCAAAATTGCCGAGCATCGAAATCGCCGCGCGGGCCTTGGTTGGTCCACGATCGAAGCCCCTTTGGATCTTTCCGCTTTGGCCACGACCCACGATGTCGTTTTGCTGGATTGCCTGACCATGTGGATTAGTAATCATATGGGCGCGGACCGCGATTTGAAGCCGCTAGGCCGCAACCTGCGTGAAATAGCGACGCAAAGCCCTGCGTCCATTATCGCCGTGTCAAACGAGGTCGGATTGGGCGGCATTGCCGACAATCCCACCGCGCGGCATTTTGCAAAGGCCCAAGGCGCGGTGAACCAAGAAATCGCGCAATTCGCCGATTTGGTTGTTTTGGTCACTGCTGGTTTGCCATTGGCAATCAAAGGGAAATTACCGTGAGCAAATTGTTTCTGGTGCGCCACGGCCCAACCAATCGCAAAGGGTTAATCGGGTGGACCGATGTCCCAGTCGATTTAGCAGATACAGACATGCATCAACGCCTTGATGCCCGCCTTCCAGATATCCCAGTCATTTCATCAACCTTAATTCGTGCGGTTGGGACAGCAGACGCATTTTTGGGGGAACGTCCAAGATTGCCGCATCATAAAGATCTTCGCGAATTCCACTTTGGCGACTGGGAAGAGAAATCAGCCACTGATGTGTCCGAAACAGCACCTGAGTTGGCGAAAAATTATTGGTCTAATCCGGGACACCACGCCCCCCCAGGGGGCGAGAGTTGGGATCAGGGGGCGGCCCGCATGACCAAGGCCATTGATGATTTGATGGAGGCGCATGGGGATATCATCGTCGTAGCCCATATGGGTGTTGTATTGACCCAGATTGCCCGAGCGGCAAGGATCGCACCCGTAAAAGCGCTTGCTTTTAAGATCGATAATTATTCTGTCACAACGCTTGAACGGCTGGATCACGCGTATTGGCGGGTTCTTGGTATCAATCACGTTTATTGATATCCAAATATCACATTAAAGAATTTGCAATTTTTGGCTGACCAGCGGACGATGCGCTTATGACTTATGAACTTGCAATTGGGGATCGCACCCATTCCAGTTGGTCCATGCGCGGTGGGCTATTATTTTCAGGCTTTAACATCCCTGTGCGCAGCAAACTCGCGCGGATGTACACGGATGAATTTGAACGTGTCTTAAAAGATTTCGCGCCAGCGCGTCTTGTACCCGCAGCCAAAATTGAGGGGCGAGTTGTATGGGATACGCTCGCCATTGCAGAGACGCTGCATGAGCGTCACCCCGAAAAGAACATGTGGCCTGTTGATCCTGTGGCCAGAGCAATGGCGCGCGCGATGGTTGCTGAAATGCATTCAGGTTTCTTTGACTTGCGCGAAGAATGCACCATGAATCTAGAATATGTGTATACGAATTTTCCCGTCTCGGACGCAGTGACCAAAGACATCACGCGAATTGAAGCGCTTTGGGAAATGGCGCGATCTGAATTTGGACAATCGGGACCCTGGCTCTTTGGTGAGTATTCTATTGCGGATGTGTTTTATGCCCCCGTTGCAACGCGCTTTACCACTTATGCATTGCCCCGCGGTAAGGTGGCGGACGCTTATATTCAAGCGCATCTGCATCACACACCATTTCGCCAATGGCGGGCAATGGGTCGGGCAGAAAATTATCGCCAAGAGGTCTATCAACTTGATTTCGACAAAGGGGATTGGCCCGTTGGGCGCAAGGATGCCAAGCCCATCGAGGATGGGTCAGGCGCAAAGAATGATAAATGTCCCTATTCAGGGGACCCGGTGACTCATTTCCTAGAGCTTGATGGGGCTGTGTATGGGTTTTGCAACGCCTTTTGTCGGGACAAAACGGTTGCCGATCCAGAAGCTTGGCCCGCTTTCATCGCGCTAACGCAATCGTCTTAATCTTTTTGAAAGTTTCCAAACTTACCCTTTGTTAAGGTTAACAAAGGGTATTTCCATGATCGCAAGAACCTTCACGGTCGCTTTTCAAGGGATCGAAGCAAAGCTAGTCGAAGTTCAATGCGCCCTTTCGGCTGGTATGGCCTCGTTTCAAATTGTGGGGCTACCCGACAAGGCGGTGTCAGAGGCCAAGGAACGCGTGCGCGCGGCTATCACCGCCTTGGGTCTTGCGATGCCGTCAAAGAAAATCACCATCAACCTCTCGCCTGCCGATATGCCCAAAGAAGGCTCGCATTTTGATTTGCCCATCGCCCTGGCTGTGCTTGCAGCGATGGAGGTTTTGCCCATCGATGCCGTGGAGGGTTGCGTGGGGATGGGAGAGTTATCGCTTGATGGGGATGTTCGCGCCGTGATCGGCGCGCTGCCGGCAGCCCTTCGTGCCTGCGAAGAAGGTTTGGCGCTTGTTTGTCCCAAATCATGCGGCGCAGAAGCAGCATGGGTGGGTGATGTTCAGGTGATTGGCGTTGCGGATTTAAAGTCAGCCATCGCGCATTTTCAGGGGCGGCGATTGATTAACCCCGCCGAGCCTGGCGAAATCTCCCAAATACATCAATCAAAATCCATGCAGGATGTAAAAGGTCAGGAACGCGCCAAACGCGCGCTTGAAATTGCGGCGGCTGGTCGTCATCACTTGTTTTTTGTTGGCACACCTGGGTCTGGAAAATCGATGTTAGCAGCCCGATTGCCCGGATTATTGCCGCCGCTTTCACCAGAAGAAGCGTTGGAAACATCTATGGTGCATTCCTTGAGCGGGCTTTTGGATGAAGGTGGAATTTCACGAATGCGCCCCTTTCGCGATCCGCACCACACAGCATCCATGGCAGCGATTGTGGGTGGGGGTCGTGGTGCGAAACCGGGTGAAGTCTCGCTTGCCCATAATGGGGTGCTGTTTCTTGATGAATTGCCAGAATTCCCGCGCATGGTCTTGGAAACCCTGCGACAACCGATTGAGACGGGCAAAATTATGGTGGCCCGTGCCAATGCCCATGTCAGCTACCCCTGCCGCTTTATGCTTGTTGCCGCCGCTAACCCATGCCGATGCGGCTATTTGCATGATGCGGGGCGCGCTTGCGGGCAAGCCCCCTTATGTGGCGAAAAATATTTAGGTCGATTGTCGGGCCCATTGCTGGACCGTTTTGATCTGCGGATAGAGGTCCCGCCCGTGGAAATGGCTGATTTAAACCACGCGCCCAAAGGCGAAGCGACAGAAGCAATTGGCGAGCGTGTCACTAAAGCATGGCAGGTTCAAGCCGCACGATTTAAAGATTTAGACGACGTGCGCCTGAATGCTGATGCTGAAGGAAAACTGCTTGAAGAAATCGCGGCGCCTGATGCCGCTGGCCAATCCCTGTTAGCAAAAGCTGCTGAGCGGATTGGATTAAGCGCCCGTGGTTATCATCGTATCTTGCGCGTGGCCCGCACCATTGCGGATTTGTCTGGGGATAAAAACGTGGCTGAACCCCATATAGCAGAGGCGATTAGCTATCGCCTCGTCTCGCCTGTTTCAGGGGCGAAGGCTCAATCTACTGCCGCTTAGTTTCTATTGCTTCCCAGATTTTACCTGCGACATTGATCCCGTCAAAGCGCTCAAGCTCTTGGATGCCTGTGGGCGAAGTTACGTTAATCTCTGTTAACAGGCCTCCAATCACATCAATCCCCACAAAAATATGTCCGGACTCTTTTAATGTTGGTCCAATCGCCGCGCAGATGCGAAGATCATCGGCATCAAGCTCGATCTTCTCTGGCCGTCCACCGACATGCATATTTGATCGCGTCTCGCCTTTCGCGGGCACACGGTTGATGGCGCCAACAGGCTCTCCATCCACCAGGATCACGCGTTTATCCCCTTTGGAAACATCGGGGAGAAACTTTTGAACAATCAAAGGTTCCCGATTGATACCTGAGAACAGCTCGTGCAAAGAATTGATGTTCCGATCACTTTCGGTCAGGCGAAAAACGCCTGCCCCACCATTCCCGTAAAGGGGTTTTAGGATAATATCTTTGTGCTTTGCCTTGAAGGCTTTCAACACCTCGATATCGCGCGCAATTGTGGTCGGCGGCATTAAATCAGGAAAATCCAAGATCAGAAGTTTTTCGGGATGGTTACGCA
>CAZRFT010000071.1:0-7432 GCA_964599255.1 uncultured Neptunicoccus sp.
CATCGCCTCTACATCATCTTGAAGATCTTTGGCGACACGCGTTAGCGTGCGTTCGGGTATGTCACCTGCGAGCGAAACAACAAGGATGGGGAACTGGCTAAAGTTCACCTCGTTGATGGTGTATTGTTCCGCGCCTGCAGGAAACTCGCCTTCTGCCTGGTTCATTTTATCGCGCACATTGGCGATGGTGGCGTCTTTGTCCCAGCCGAATTCAAATTCTAGGAAGATGCCCGCGTAGCCTTCGCCCGCGGTTGCATTCATCGTATCCAGACCATCAAGCTCTTTGAGCTTGTTTTCCATGGGCTTAATCAGAAGCTTTTCTGAATCGGCCGCCGAAATCCCTGGGAATGGCACGGAAACAAAGAGCCCCGGAATATCGATATCCGGTTCGCCCTCTTTCGGAAGCGTTACATATGCAGTGGCACCCGCAACAAGCGAAAGCACGACAAAGACCAAGACCATGCGGGCATGGCTGGTTGCCCAATCAATTATGCCGGTCATTAGTTTTGCTCCCGATAGGTCACTTCAATTGCCGTGCCATCAGTGACATATTCTTGGCCCAGTACGATGACGTCTGCTGTGTCACCCAGACCCTCGATCCACATACCGTCTTTGTCATCGCGAATGATGGTGATGGGGATAAAACGTGCCTCTCCATTTTCAGCAACGCGAACACCAATCTCTCCTTCTCCATTCAAGGTAAGCGAGCTTGATGGTACCAAATGACCTTTGGTGCCTGAAAGGGCGATGAAAATATCCGCGCTTGAACCGTCGCGAATGGATAGGTCTTGGTTTTCAACAAGAACCTCAACCAGGAAGGTGCGTGTTACAGGGTCAGCCGAGCGGGAAACGAATGTGACTTTGCCCAAAACTTCGCGCCCATCAATCAGGCGCGCGCCTGCCAAAGCGTCAAGTTGGATACGTGCCACTTGGGTTTCGGTT
Organism: uncultured Neptunicoccus sp.; assembly: GCA_964599255.1. Taxonomy (GTDB): domain Bacteria; phylum Pseudomonadota; class Alphaproteobacteria; order Rhodobacterales; family Rhodobacteraceae; genus Amylibacter. The sequence continues at coordinate 943 of CAZRFT010000071.1, forward strand.
GCAAATCCGGTCAACTTGATCGGATCAAGCGAAAGGACCGTTGCGCACGGAACACCAGGTTGAAGAAAATCGCCAAGCTCCGCTGTATCGGATTCCAAAAACCCATCAAAAGGTGCGGTGATTTTTGTATCGGCAAGTGCCTTTTCCGCGCGTTCCAGATTGGCAACAGCACTTTCAAGGGAAGCTTCGCGTGAAATTGCCGTTGTTTCAGAAGCAAACCCTTTCTTCACCAAATTTGCAGATGCGGTGTTATTCGCTTCTGCTTCTGCAAGGCGCGCTTTTGCTTCTGAGACGGCCGCCTGTTTGGTTCCGATCTCTAGTTCACAAAGAAGTTCCCCTTCTTTCACAAACGTCCCTTTGCGCAGAGGTTGCGAAATAACAGCACCTTCTGTTTCTGCTTTCACGCTTAGCACTTTCGATGCGGCAGTTTCACCGCGCAGGATGATCCCATTGGTGATTTCCTGGGCTTCGGATTGTATCGCAAGAACAGAGATTAGGTCGTTTCCTGTCGCCGGTGTTGCTTCGGCTTTATCCATTTCGACGGCTTCGGCACCAAAAAGTGAATTTCTAAAAACAAATACCGCAACAGCAAGAAGAACAAGACCTGCAACAATAATAGAAGATTTGCGCATAATAAGAGCTTTCTAAGGTTTGGAGGACGGCAGTAAATAAGCACTGCTCGCTTTCACGATAATTAGTCGTTAGCTTTCAGATTGGCAAGCGCACATAAATGAAAGAGAGAATTTTGATTTTCTGCTTAAATCCAAGCCTAAATGCCCCTATCTTAAGGGCAGAGATCAATCCCAAAGGGACCCAAAATGTCCACACAATCTACGCTTTCGAAGAAATCAGCCGTCGCAGATCCCAAACAAACCAGCGACTCTGCCCCTAAAAAAGCAAAAATGACCGTCCCAAAGTTTCGAAATGGCGTAGGGGGAGAGCCCCTTGTTTGCTTGACCGCTTATACAGCCCATGTTGCGCGATTGGTTGATGAGCAAGCCGATCTGATTTTGGTTGGCGATAGCTTGGGCATGGTTATTCACGGGATGGATAACACGCTGGGCGTCACAATGGAGCATATGATTATGCATGGCCAAGCGGTTATGCGTGGCGCAGAGACGGCGCTGGTTGTCGTGGATATGCCTTTTGGTTCTTTTGAAGAAAGCCCCGAAGTTGCTTTTCGCAATGCAAGCAGAATTGTGAAAGAAACTGGCTGTACGGCCGTGAAGCTCGAAGGCGGGCGCGAAATGGCCGATACCATCCGTTATCTTTCATCCCGCGGTATTCCAGTGATGGCGCATGTTGGGCTCATGCCACAACAGATGAATACTGCCGGCGGTTTCAAAGCGGTTCGGGATGAAGATCAATGGGATGAGGTGATTGCAGACGCGGAGGCAGTTGAAGCAGCTGGCGCATTTTCCGTTGTTGTTGAAGGCGTCGTTCCTGAACTGGCAGAGAAGGTCACAAAAGCTGTAGAAATTCCAACAATCGGGATCGGCGCATCCGCAAAATGTGACGGACAAATCCTTGTATTCGAAGATATGATTGGGCTGTTTCCACGTGTGCCAACTTTCGTCAAACGCTACGGCAATATGGAAGAAATGATGAAGGATGCAATTGGGCGCTATGCCGATGAAGTGCGGGCGCGCAAGTTTCCCGCAAAAGAGCATCTTTATAAGCCGAAATAGGGCTTTGCTGTCTGGCGTGAGCGGGTTATGAGGACGCCGATGAAAAGAAAGCGGACACAATGACCGATACATCTGAAAGTTTTGTACAAGAAGTCAGTGAAGAGCTGCGTAAAGATCAGCTGATGGGCTACGCCAAACGCTATGGTTGGATTTTAGTGGCTATCGTTGTGGGCGCGGTTGGTACCACCGCTTATCTTGAGCTTGAACGCTCAAAACAGCAAACAGCGGCCGAAGAAAGTGGCGAGGCTTTGCTTGGTGCCTTGAATTTGGACGAAAGTGCAAATCGGGTGGAAGCGCTTGCGACGATTGCAAGTGGTGCGGATGGTGCAGCGGTACTTGCTGGGTTTTTATCCGCTCAAGAACTTCTTGATAGCGACCAGCGTGCTGAGGCGCTGATCAAATTGGATCAATTGGCAACGGATGCGTCGGTTGATCCTGTATATCGTGATTTGGCGTCTTTGAAGGCAACAATGATCAGGGGTTCTGAGCTTTCTACCGAATTGCGTCACAGCACCTTGGATGATCTTGCCGGTGCGGGACGGCCGTTCCGTGTGGCGGCACTTGAGCAAAAAGCAATCGCATTTATTGATGCGGGCGAAGCCGAAAAAGCCATCACGCAATTAAATGCTTTGTTGCAGGAGCCAAATGTGACGCAAGCGCAAGCTGGCCGTTGGCAACAATTGATTGTTTCACTTGGTGGGGAACCAGTTGATCCCGTGAGTTTGGGCGCAAGTAATCAATAATCTTGCCTTTTCACCCCGAAGGCGGCACAAGTTTTAGAAAGCGCCAAGAGCGCAGATTTTTGAAGGGTTGGGAAATGCTTAATAAATTCGTTTTTGCCGCATTATTTGGCGCACTTACATTGGCGGGCTGTGGCGAACGTGAAGTGATTTTGAGCGGTGAAAGACTAGATCTTCGACCAACCGAACAACCCGTGGATGCAGAAGATGTGGTTCGGTTAAATCTGCCCGCGGTTTCTTCGCAATCAAGCTGGACCCACCGAAATGGCGGGCCAAGCCATTATGCGTTCCACCCCGCGCTTTCCCAAAATGCTCAGTTGGCATTCTCCGTGAATATGGGCAAGGGGGATTCAAAGAGAGAATTCTTATCCTCAGATCCAATCATCGGGGATGGTCGAATTTACACAATGGACACCGAAAGCGCGATCCGCGCGTTTAGCTTAAACGGCGGGTTGTTGTGGACAACAGACGCCAAATCCTTGGTGAAGGCGCGTCGCGGCAGATCCAATGACGGTTCAGGCGGCGGTTTGGCGTTTTCTGGCGGACAGTTAGCCGCAACGACTTCGGCGGGTGAAGTTCTGTTGTTAAATGCTAGCAATGGACAAATCATCTGGCGGCACGATGCGGAGGCAGGATTTTCTGCACCGCCCGCCTTTGTTGGTGATCGAATTATTGCCGTTGCTGGGGATAACCAAGCATTAGCACTGACACGAAACAACGGCCGTATTGCTTGGTCGCAACAATCTGATGATCCGGGCCCCGCAATTCTGGGCACTGGTTCGCCGGCTATTTCAGGAAATATTGCAGTTTTGGCGTTTAACCGCGGCGAGGTCATGGCGGTTGATATCAATACTGGCATCACGCGCTGGAGCCATGTTTTGACAGGGCGACGGGTCGGTAGCGCAAGAGGCGCGTTTAATCCGATCTCTGGTGATCCGGTTATTGTCGGTCAGACAGTTTATGTGGGGTCGAATTCAGGACGCTTGGCTGCGATTAATCTGGCCACGGGCGAGCGCCTGTGGACCGTGCGCGAGGGTGCGATTGGACCTATTTGGCCAGCGGGCAACGCCCTTTTTGTTTTGACTGATCAAACGAAGCTTAAGCGGTTAAACACATCAGATGGGCGTGAGGTTTGGTCTGTAGATTTGCCGCTCTATAAAAATGCGCGACGGTCGCGTGGGGCATTTGGATATTATGGCCCAACATTAGCGGGTGGATTGCTCTACTTGGGTGGAACCGATGGTTTGATGCGCGCCTATAACCCCGCAGATGGGTCCTTGGTTCGGACCTTCGATATCCGTGGGGGTGTTGCAAGTCAGGCCGCCGTTGTGAATGGCCGAATGTATCTTCTAACCGAAAACGGGCAACTCGCCGCTTTCCAATAAGATTAAATTGCTCTAAAGCCGCCTTTCTGAATGAAGGGCTGATCAAATGTCACTGACAGTTGCACTTGTTGGGCGACCCAATGTGGGTAAATCGACGCTGTTTAATCGGCTTGTCGGCCGCAAGCTTGCGCTGGTTGATGACCAGCCGGGCGTGACGCGCGATTTGCGCGAAGGGGAAGCACGTCTTGGCCCGCTTCGCTTCACTGTGATTGATACCGCTGGGCTGGAAGAGGCAACCGATGATAGCCTTCAGGGGCGGATGCGCGCCTTGACGGAACGTGCCGTAGATATGGCTGATGTCGCTATTTTTATGATTGATGCGCGCGCGGGCGTCTTACCTGCGGATCAGGTCTTTGCCGAGATTTTGAGGAAAAGATCTGCCAACGTGATTTTGGTCGCCAACAAAGCCGAAAGCAATGCATCTGTTGATGGGGTTTATGATGCCTATTCGCTGGGGTTGGGGGAACCTTTGCCGGTTTCAGCGGAACACGGTGAGGGCTTGATGGACCTACAGCTTGCCTTGGCCCCGCTCGTCGAGGCGGCAAATGAACGTGCGTCAGCGGATGCACCAGAAACCGATATCGCCGTTGACGATGATGATGGTGAAGAAATCACCTTCTCTGAAAAACGCCCCTTACAGATCGCGATTGTGGGTCGCCCGAATGCGGGTAAATCAACGCTGATCAACCAGATCCTGCACGAGGATCGCATGCTAACCGGTCCCGAAGCAGGGATTACGCGGGATGCTATATCTGTAAATACGGTTTGGAACGATGTTCCCTTTCGTATTTGGGACACAGCAGGCATGCGTAAGAAAGCAAAGGTTCAAGAAAAGCTAGAGAAGCTTTCGGTATCTGATGGTTTGCGTGCCGTTAAATTTTCTGAAGTGGTGGTCGTGCTGTTGGATGCAGCAATCCCGTTTGAACAACAGGATCTACGCATCGCGGATTTGGCAGAACGTGAAGGCCGCGCAGTGGTTGTTGCGGTGAACAAATGGGATGTCGAAGATGCACGTCAGGAAAAGCTGGCGGTTATCAAGGAAAAATTTGAAAGACTGCTGCCTCAGCTTCGGGGTGCTCCATTGGTTACCATTTCCGGCAAGACCGGACGTGGCATGGAACGCTTGCATGGTGCAATCTTGAAAGCCCATGAAGTGTGGAACCGGCGCGTCTCTACCGCGCGTCTTAACAGATGGTTGGATGGAATGTTGACCGCGCACCCACCGCCCGCACCAGGTGGCCGCCGCATTCGTTTGCGCTACATGACGCAAGTTAAGACACGGCCCCCCTCGTTCGTTGTAATGTGTTCGCATCCAGAACATCTGCCCACAAGCTACAGCCGGTATTTGATCAACGGCTTGCGAACGGATTTTGACATGCCAGGGACACCCATCCGATTGTTCATGCGCTCGCAAAGCGATCAAAATCCATACAAAGACAAGAAAGAGAAAAAGGTCACCAAGCTTAACAAACATCTTGAGGGACGTTATGTGAAGGCTTTGGGTCGTGGGGCAAAAAAGAAGCGTTAATCCAGCCGTTGTAGCTTGCGCGCTTCTTCCCAAATTTTGTCTTTGGGAAATGTCTGATACCAGGCCTCAAATCTTTGACGAAGACCTTCAACACCACTCTCATTGCTAAATCGCTGTGATGTATTGCCGCTCAGGTGATAGGCCATGCCTTCCCTGAACCAAAGTGGGGTTAGATAGAATTGGATCGGCCCTAATCGTTCACTTTGAAGATGATGGATAAGCTCGTGCCGCACGGTGCGCGCGCGCCAGCCATTAGGCTTGATGACAATACCCAAATTTCCAACCGCGTAACCTGTCGCACCTTCTACCCCGAAATAGTCGCTGCATTCCTGGGTTGAACAGAAATAAATTCGTGGGGGACGTTTAATCTCTCCCACCTCGCGGCTCACGAAGCTTAGCGCTTCGCGGTAAAGCCTTTGCGCCTCAGACGTCTTGAAACGACTTTCCACACAAATCGTGTCGCTTATGCAATTCACGGGTGCAAGGGAGGGCGCAAATATTCGGTACGGCTTGTAAGTGATTGAAAAATATACAATTACCAATGTCGCCGTGATAAAAACAATCCGCAAAATTGCTCTGATAAGGGCAATCATTTGTTAAAAATCAGCGTCTTGAGAAGATCCCTGCCAAGGTTTTGCAAGATTGCTAAAGCGTGTGTATTTGCCAACAAAGCTAAGATCGACCGTGCCAATTGGGCCGTGGCGTTGCTTGCCAATGATCACTTCGGCTTTGCCGTGAAGCGCTTCCATCTCTTCTTGCCATGCCATCATTTTTTCAGCTTCGTGATCGCCCGGTTTTTCACGCTCTTTGTAGTATTCTTCGCGGAATACAAACATGACTACATCCGCATCCTGTTCGATCGAACCAGATTCCCGCAGGTCCGCAAGCTGGGGGCGTTTATCATCACGCGCTTCAACCTGACGCGAAAGCTGTGACAAAGCGATGACAGGAATATCGAGTTCCTTTGCAATCGCTTTAAGCCCTTGTGTGATTTCGGAAACTTCGTTCACACGGCTGTCCTTCGCGCTCGCGGGGCGCACAAGCTGAAGATAGTCGATGATCAAGCAATCAAGCCCATGCGTTCGCTTTAAGCGGCGGGCACGTGCGGCAAGCTGACTGATCGGCAGGGCCGCGGTGTCATCAATATAA
>CAZRFT010000072.1:0-2741 GCA_964599255.1 uncultured Neptunicoccus sp.
AACTACACCCAGCGCGGCTCTTTCCATCATTTGGAAGAAACCGTGCGCGCCTTGATCGAGACCTTCCCGATCATCTCGCGTCTTAAAATGCTGCGCCACTGGGGCGGCATCGTGGATATGACGGGCGACCGTTCCCCGATCCTGTCTAAAACTCCACTTGGCAATTGCTTTATCAATTGCGGCTGGGGAACAGGTGGGTTCAAAGCTATCCCTGGTTCTGGCTGGGCAATGGCAGAGCTTATGGCCACAGGGTCAAGCATCATCGCCGACCCGTTTAGCATGGATCGCTTCAAAGAAGGCCGCTTTATCGATGAAAGCGTTGCCGCCGGGGTGGCGCACTAGAATGCTAGCCCAACCCCATCCCACCGGAGCCAAAACATTTATGGCGCCCCTTCTCGATCTCGACCGCCATGGCGCCCGTGGGATCGGCGGGGATGGCACACGCATCCATCATCGGGCGTTTGGTATTGCCACGCTCGGCTTTCAAAAACGCGCGGGAAACGATCAAAGCGCCGCCAATCAGAATAAAGCCCCAAATAATAAAGGGGATCACATAACTCATTTCCATAGCGCAAAGGTAGCGGCATGAAAGCTCTCACACAAATCACATTTGCGCTTATCTGTGCAGGCAGCATCGCTTCTGCGCAGATCGTGCCCTTTGAAGAAACGGGCGAATACCGCATTGCAAAAGTTGTCTCTGGCAATCTCTGCTATGCCGCACTCAAAAGCCAAAGCGTGGCCGGCAAGCCAATGGTTTACACCTATTATGAAACCAAAATCGGTCAGCGCTGGCATGTTTTGGGCTACGGCAAAGATGCAGAGCTAGAAATGCCAATGGTCAACATCACCATCGATATTGACGGGGAAACCACGCTCGCACGCGAAACCCAAACCAGCGATAGCGACTTCATGTTCCCTTTTGAAAATCTAGAAGAGCTTCAAGCCTACGAAGCGCTTCGGGACACCGGCACGCTTCAAACCGTTACCATCGCTGAAAATGGCGACAAATTTGAACTTCAACTCGAACCTTATCGGGCGGCCCTTGCCACGTTGCAAGACTGCCTAGCTGAGATCAAGGAATAGGCAGATGCTGAAACTGAAATGCCCAAATTGCGGCGTGATCGCGGATGAGACAGAGCTTTCCTCTGGCGGACAAGCGCATATCACGCGTCACGGCCCCGGCTCTAGTGACGCTAAATTCGAAGAGTATCTCTTCATGCGTCACAATCCCAAAGGCGTGCATTTCGAACGCTGGCGCCATGCCTTTGGTTGCGGCAAGTGGTTCCACGCTGCGCGCGATACGGCAACGCTCGAGGTGTTCGGCACCTATAGCGCGCAAACCCTCGTGCCGCCCAAGGCGCTAGAGGCAAAAATCAAAAAGGCACGCCCAGGCTGGAAAGGGTTCAAGAAATGACTGCAACACGACTCCCTTCTGGCGGTCGCCTGATCAACCGCGCAAAGCCAATTGAATTTTCCTTCGACGGCAAAAAACTCGCTGCATACGAAGGCGACACGCTTGCCTCAGCACTTATTGCCAATGACGAGCTTCTTGTTGGCCGTAGCTTCAAATATCACCGCCCGCGCGGTGTTGTCGCCGCAGGTCCAGAAGAGCCGAACGCGCTTTTCGGTACTGGTGTTGATGGTCGCTTTGAGCCGAACCAACGTGGCACGACAACCGAAATGCACGATGGTCTGATCGCCACCAGTCAAAATGCGTGGCCGTCCCTTGCCTTTGACATTGGTGCGATCAACACAAAGCTCGCAAAATTCTTGACTGCAGGTTTCTACTATAAAATGTTCATCCACCCCCGTTGGGCGTGGAAACATGTTTATGAACCTTTCATCCGCAAGGCCGCGGGCCTTGGTGCGGCGCCCACCAAACCAGATGTGGATCTCTATGAACATTTCTATGCCCATACCGATATCGCCATCATTGGCGGCGGCGTTGCGGGTTTAACGGCGGCCCTCGCCGCGGGAAAATCTGGACTCGACGTTCTGCTTTTGGAACAGGGTGCATCCCTTGGCGGTCGCGTCATGACCGATGGCGGCGAAATTGACGGGAAACCTACCGATAAATGGGTTGCGGATGCCATCAAAGCATTGGACAAAATGCCCAATGTCAATATCCGCACGCGGACAATGGGTGCGGGCATGTATGACCATGGCTATCTCATTGGCTATGAACGTTTAGGCGATCATGCGCCCAAAGCTGGTCCCCGCCATCGTTTGTGGCGTATTCGCGCTGGCCAAGTCATCACCGCAACAGGTGCCATCGAACGTCCACTGACATTTGCCAATAACGACTTACCAGGTGTGATGCTCGCAGGCGCTGTTCGTGACTACATGGCCGATTATGGCACCGCGCCGGGTCAAAACATCCTTGTCGTGACCAATAACGATGATGCCTATCTGACGGCACTGGCGGCGAAGAAAAATGGACTAGAGGCCACTGTGGTCGATGTCCGCCCCGAAGGTGGCGCGTTGACAGACGCCGCAAAGGCCGCAGGCATAACCTGTCACTTGGGCAAAGGCTTGCTCGAGGCAAAAGGCAAAAAATCCGTCAAAGGTGCGATCATCTGCAACGAAGACGGCACTGGCTGGAACGGCGAAGAAGTTGCATGCGATTGCATCGCCATGTCTGGTGGCTGGTCACCTGTGGTGCATCTATGGTCACACTGCGGTGGCAAACTCAATTGGGATGACAAACAAGCCTTCTTCCGCCCCGATCCAAAACGCCCCCC